>DASTSF010000092.1:0-9840 GCA_035760825.1 Bacteroidia bacterium | reverse complement strand
GATACGCTGAATACCGAGTCGCCGGCATTGCCCCCGCAGCGGCAGCAGCAGCTGTATGAAAATGTCGCGGCGGATTACGCGGAGCTTTCGAAAGGCGCGCGTTACAAAAAAATGAAAGAGGATCCCTGGTTCAATGCGCTGCAGGTGAAGTTCGCTTACGCCGTCACGTGTCACAAGGCGCAGGGCGGTCAGTGGAAAGCGGTTTTCGTCGAGCAGGGTTACCTGACGGAAGAAATGATCAATACGGAATTCCTGCGATGGCTTTATACGGCGATCACGCGCACAACGGAAAAAGTTTTTCTCGTGGGGTTCAATAAAAAGTTTTTCGGGGAAACGGATTGAAGCTTTCCGTTAACGGTTTTCAGTTTCGGGCGGGGAACCCGGACCGCGGACTTTTCAACCGCCACCGGTACTTTTCAACAAACACCGGAGAAGCAGGACCCGCTGCCTACATTTGGCGTTATGCTCAAAAAAGGCGACCCCAAAGTAATTCGCGCATGGACATTTTACGACTGGGCGAATTCGGTTTACCCGCTTGTCATTTCTTCCGCCATTTTCCCGATCTATTACGAAGCCGTTGTTAAGAAAGATCTCGGCGGCCGTATCGCGATCGGCGGCGCTTCGTTCAACAGCACAGAATTTTACTCCTATATCGCGGCTATTTCCTATATCATCGTCGCGCTTTCTTCCCCGGTGCTTTCCGGCATCGCGGATTTTTCCGGGAGCAAGAAGAAATTCCTCCGGTTCTTCTGCTTTCTCGGTGCGGGCTGCTGCATGCTGCTCGGTTTTTTCAGCACACAGCACATTCTTCTCAGCATGCTGGCGCTCATGTTCGCGAGCGTGGGTTACTGGGGAAGCCTTGTTTTTTACAACGCTTACCTGCCCGAGATCGCACCGCCGGAAGACCAGGACAAAGTAAGCGCACGCGGGTTCGGCATGGGTTATTTCGGCAGCTCCCTGCTGCTTATTCTTATCCTCGTGCTGGCTGTTTTCACGCATGTGATCCCGCACATCCGGTATTCGTTTTTTCTCGTCGGTTTGTGGTGGATCGGTTTTGCGCAGATCACATTCCGGCGCCTGCCGAAAGGAAAAGCGCACGAGAATAAAACGAATGAGAACATCGTGACGAAAGGCTACCGCGAGCTGCGGCTCGTGTTCAGGGACATCCTCACCCGCAAGCAGCTGCGCCGTTTTCTCGGTTCGTATTTCATGTACAACATGGGCGTGCAGACCGTGATGATCATGGCGACGCTTTTTGCTACGGAGGCGGTCGACTGGCAATCGCCGGGTGACGTGCAGTCGGCGATCGTGCAGGTGCAGGCAGATGCGAAAGCAGGGAAAATAACGATGGTGAACGGAGCGGAAAGCATCACGCCGGAACAGGTGCGGTCGCAGATCGACGCTGTCATGAAGCTGAACCGGAAACTTTCCGACACGCTTTCCGCGGGATCCCGCACAGCCGCCATCCGGAAAAATATCGAAACCGTGCAGCAGGATATGCGCGGGACGGTTGCGGCGGATGATGTCCGCCTGGCACCGGGCTATGCGGATTACCTCGCCGATGTATACCAGCGCGCCGAAACGCTTGCCGAAGGACACGAAAGCCAGAGCCTCATCATCTCCATCCTGCTCATACAATTTCTCGGGATGGCCGGTGCATTCCTCATGTCCCGTCTTTCCCGCGTGATCGGCAACCTGAAAACGATCGGTATCGTGATCTTCCTCTGGATACTCATCTGCTACGGCACGTTCCAGTTCGTGTACAAGCCGGTGCAGTTTTACATTGTTGCGGCGAGCGTCGGACTTGTCATGGGCGGCATTCAGTCGATGTCGCGTTCGACGTATTCCAAAATGCTCCCGGAAACGGAAGACCATGCTTCGTATTTCAGCTTTTTCGACGTAAGCGAAAAGATCGGGCTCGCCATCGGAACCATGACGTTCGGGCTGATCGCGGGAATAACGGGCGGCATACGCCAGTCGGTTTTGTCGCTCATCGTTATTTTTGTGCTCGGGTTTTTACTGCTGCTGCGCGTACCGAAATCTCAGAATGTCAGATAAAAATAGTCCGGCCGGCGGTTTTCAGTTTTATGTCGTGCGATTTATGACAGATCAAACTGAAAACGGTCGGCTGAAAACGGAAAACCGGAAATGATAGTAGATTTATTCATACCCTGCTTCGTCGATCAGCTTTATCCTGATACCGCGCTGAACATGATCAAAGTGCTGGAGCGTGTGGGATGCGGCGTGAATTACAACCACGAGCAGACGTGCTGCGGCCAGCCCGCGTTCAATGCTGGTTACTGGGACCACTGCAAGGAAGTGGGCGAGAAGTTCATCAGGGAATTCCAGAGCGACCGTTATATTGTTTCTCCTTCGTCTTCCTGTCCCGGCTTCGTGAAGAATTATTACGGCGAAATGTTCCATAACACGGCATTGCACAACCAGTTCCGGCAGGTGCAGAAGAACATGTACGAGTTCTCGGATTTTCTCGTGAATATTTTAAAGATCACAGATCTCGGCGCGAAGATGGAAGGCGTTGCTGTTTTTCACGATTCCTGCAGCGGCCTCCGCGAATACGGCATTCACCGGGAGCCGCGCGTGCTGCTTTCGAAAGTGCGCGGACTCGAAGTGCGCGAGATGGAAAAGAGCGATGTGTGCTGCGGATTCGGCGGGATGTTTTCCGTTAAATACGAGAACATCGCCGTGGGCATGGCGGAGCAGAAATTGAAAACGGCGGAAGACGCCGGTGCGGAATACATCATCTCGACGGATCTTTCCTGCCTCCTTCACCTCGACGGCTTCATCAAAAAACAAAAGAAGAACATCAAGGTGATGCACCTGGTCGATGTGCTGGTGCAGGGATGGGAATAAGCACGATGAATGACTGGCAATGAATAGCTGATGATGAAGGATGCGAAAGAATTCCTGCTGGCGCAGGCCCGTTATAATCTCTGGGCGGACAAAAGGATCGCGGATGTTTTTTCGCGGATGAGTGAAGAATCGTTCTTGCGCGAAACGAAAAGCAGTTTCCCCACTATTCGCAAAACGGCATTTCACATCTGGGACGCGGAGCACATCTGGCTTCAGCGGCTGAAAGGCGTTTCGCCGGCGGACTGGAACAGCAGGTCGCTCCCGGCGGATGCGGATCCGCGGATGTTCGTGAAAGGAGCGGAGGATTTTCTCGCGTTTCTCGAAATGCAGGACGAAAGTTTTTTCACCGCGTCGACTTCGTTCAAAGACATGAAAGGAAACCCGTACACGATGCAAAATGCGCAGATGATCTTTCACTGCATGAACCACGGAACGTTCCACCGCGGGCAGCTGGTGACGATGATCCGTGAAAGCGGGTGGACGGAAAAGCTTCCTTCAACAGACATGATCACGTATTTCCGGGAAGTGAACGGGATGCCGTGAGCTACTTCAGCAGGATGTAATTTTTGTATTCGCCGGGACGCCAGCCGGTCGTTTTTTCGGTCCACATCAGCAGGCGCATTTTGAATCCCCATTTTTTCTTCGTCGGGTCGAATGAAAATTTCCAGTTCATGCGTTCGGTCCGCTCTTTCATCACGGCCGGGTGTGTTCCGCTGAATTTCGCCAGCGAATCGATCTGCGAATAATCGAACTCCTCCGCGACGGGAATATTTTTCTTCATCCATTCGTCGTCGTGCCACATTTTGTGAAACGATTCCTGCTTCGCCTGCTGCGCCTGCGGCGGTTTCACCCATCCGTAATGAAAGACTTCCGCACCCGATTTTTTCACGCGCAGCTTGCTGTTGTCCTTTTTCCGGAAGCCCTGCGCATCGCGGTACGAACGGATATTCCTGTCGTTGCGCACAACACGAATTTCGTGACGGTACCATTTCCGCGAATCGCCCACGTAATCGTATGAACCGTAAAAATGCCGGTAATCGAAAAGCAGGCCTTCCACGTTTTTGTCGTCTTTCCATTTCAGCATCGCTTCGCGTATCGCGGGATGATATTTTTCATGGATCACTTCATCGCCCTGGATATAAAAGCACCAGTCGGCTTTTTCAGAAACAGCATCGAGCGCCTTGTTCGTTTCATCCGCCAGTACACGTCCGCCTTCGCGCAGCGCATCGTTCCACACCGTTTCAACAATACGGATTTTCGGATCGCCGATCGACCGGATAAGCTGCAGCGTTTCATCTTCGGATTTTCCGACGGCAACAACTACTTCATCGCACAAAGGAAGGATGGACCGTATCGCTTCCGCAACCGGGTAATCGAATTTTACTGCATTACGGACGATGGTGAAACCCGAGACGAACATAGACAGGGCGGGAAATTAAAAAGAAAAGACCGGAAACATTCAAAAGAACAGGACATTCAAAAAATTAAAAAAGGAAACATGAACCGTTGGAATTTTTACCGTCCATGTTCAGGGATCTTTAAGCGAGCCTTTTCGCCCGGGAAGGTTCAGGCAGGTGATGAAATTCTGCAGCCGGCATTGATGTTTCTGCCCGGATCAGCTGATCAACGATAAACTTAAAACAGGAATTAAAAAGATCGTAAACGCATAGTTCCCGGCGAATGTTCCATGGCCCCGTATCTTTTCAATCTTTCGTTTTTTCAGTTTTCGGATCTCAGATCCCCGTATAATTCTGCGGCGTGATTTTCTTCAGCTCCTTTTTGATCTCATCCGAAACAGAAAGCCGGTCGATGAATGCATGCATCGAATCTTTTGTCACGGATGCATTTCCGCGGGTAAGGTCTTTCAGCGCTTCGTAGGGTTTGGGATAACCTTCGCGCCGCAGGATCGTCTGGATGGCTTCCGCAACAACGGCCCAGTTCTGCTCGAGGTCTTTGTTCAGCGCATCTTCATTCAGCAGCAGTTTTGAAATTCCTTTCTGCAGCGACTTGAGCGCAATGATCGTATGCGCGAACGGGACGCCCGCGTTGCGCAGCACGGTGGAATCGGTGAGGTCGCGCTGCAGGCGGGAAACAGGCAGCTTCGCGCTCAGGTGTTCGAAGATCGCATTGGCGAAACCGAGATTGCCTTCTGCATTTTCGAAATCGATGGGATTCACTTTGTGCGGCATCGCGGAGGAACCGACTTCTCCCTCTTTCACTTTCTGGCGGAAATAATTCATGGAAATGTATTGCCAGAAATCGCGCGAAAGATCGATGAGGATGGTGTTGATGCGCTTCAGCCCGTCGAAGAACGCAGCGAGGTTGTCGTAATGTTCGATCTGCGTCGTCGGGTGCGAACGTTTCAGCCCGAGCGACGCGATGAAATCGTCGCCGAATTTTTTCCAGTCGACGGAAGGATACGCGACGTGGTGCGCATTGAAATTTCCCGTCGCACCGCCGAACTTGGCGCTGAACGGAACCATTTCCAGCAGGCGGAGCTGCTCTTTCAGGCGTTCGGTGAACACGCGGAGCTCTTTTCCCAGGCGCGTGGGCGACGCCGGTTGTCCGTGCGTGTGCGCCAGCATGGGGATGTTTTCCCATTCCGCGGCCATTTTTTCGAGGCTGTGCAGCACATTCTCCAGCAGCGGGAAAAGCGTATTCTTCCACGCATCGCGGATCATCATCGGCGTGGCCGTGTTGTTGATGTCCTGCGAGGTGAGCCCGAAATGAACGAACTCCTTATGCGCATCGAGCTTCAGCCGGTCGAACTTTTCCTTCATCACATATTCCACCGCCTTCACGTCGTGGTTGGTCGTTTTCTCGATCTCCTTAACGCGCTGCGCATCGGCAGGACTGAAATTTTCGTAGATGTCGCGGCGAAGCTCCCCGAAGGTTTTTTCACCGATGCCTTTCAGCTGGGGCAGGGGCAAACGGCAGAGCGCGATGAAATATTCGGTCTCCACGACCAGGCGGTAGCGGATCAGCGCGCCCTCGGAAAAGTAGTTCGAAAGCTCTTCCACCTGTTTGCGGTAACGACCGTCGACAGGAGAAACGGCCCAGAGAGAATCAATGCTCATAGTAAAACGGAAAACGCGAAGTTAGCAAGAATGGCTGTTCTCCGTGGACGCCGGGCGTGCGGCAAACCGATTCTGCAGAGGTTTTTACAGCGCTGTTGTGGAAAAGTTATCCGGGATAATACGGGTAAGCGTTTCATTTATTTGGAAATTCCCCCGCCGAACACGAACTGTTTTATGGAAGAGATCATCCTCGTCGATTCCCATGATCGCGAAAAAGGAAAAATGGAAAAGCTGCAGGCGCACAGGGAAGGGTGGCTTCACCGCGCGGTTTCCGTTTTCGTGTTCAATTCCAAAGGAGAATTGCTGATCCAGCGCCGTGCAGCGGGCAAATACCATTCTCCCGCGCTCTGGACCAATACCTGCTGCGGCCACCCGCGGCCGGGTGAGCAGAATGCGGACGCCGCGGCCCGCCGCCTGCGGGAAGAAATGGGAATGAATGTTCCGCTCGAAGAAATTTTCAGCTTCGTTTACAAAGTGAAGCTCGCCGACGACCTGTTCGAGCACGAGTTCGATCACGTTTTTACCGGCAGATCGGACGAGCTTCCCCGGCCTGATCCGGATGAAGTGATGGAATGGAAATATGCTTCGCTGGAGGAACTGATGAAAGATACGGACGCCCGCCAGCAGGATTACACGATCTGGTTCCTGATGATCTTCCGCGAGGCCTTCAAATGGCTGAAATAAAACGGTTTTGGGCTTGTACCGCACCGTGCATTTTTTATATTTGTTATTCTCAAACAACTTCCAGGCTCAACAAAAACCAACATCATGAAAAAAATTACGATTACTGCTGTGCTTGCCGCAGGTCTCCTCGCAGGAGCGACCCATGCCCAGGCACCGAAATTTGTTCTTTTTGAACATTTCACGCAGGCCAGCTGCGCTCCCTGCGCTGCGCAGAATCCGGGGTTTCAGAATACCATCCTGACGCCCAATCCTGACAAGGTTCGCCACATTGCCGTGCACACCTCATGGCCGGGTGTCGATCCCATGTACAACTACAACACGGCGCTCAGCGCTGCACGCGTCACGTATTACAACATCACCGGTGTTCCGACCGTGGTGATGCTCGGCAACCAGAAAACAGGCCAGCCGGGCGCTTTCACCCAGTCCGACGTCGATAATGCTTTCTCGGCAGGAAGCCCGATCAAGATCACCGTCAATGACGTCGATAACGGGACCACGCACGACGTGACGGTAAACGTGCTCACCGTCGGAACGGTTCCTTCCGGAACGTACAAGCTCCGCGCGGCGATCGTCGAAGATCCGATCACGTACGCGACGCCTCCGGGAACGAACGGGGAGACCACGTTCCCTGATGTGCTCCGCCAGATGCTTCCGAGCGCTTCAGGCGATCCGTACACACCGGCTGCCATCGGCAACACGGTGACGTTCAACTACACGTACACCGAAGACGCTGCATGGGTGATGCCGAACATCAAGGTGATCGCTTTCGTTCAGAATGAAACGACGAAAGAAATCCTCCAGTGCGGAACGATGAACGATCCGGTCATCAACTACACGCTTTCCACGCCTGCCGTTGAGATCATGCACGGAACTTCCGCGAACGCTTCTTCTTTCTCGCTCAACTCGATGAACACGGGCAGCGGTTCCGAAGATTTCGTTTACACGCTCACGACAGACATCCCGGGCGACTGGACTGCCAATTTCTCGGTGAACAGCACCACGTATTCCGGTAACGCGACGATCACGACCGCTGCTGCGGCAACGAACAACATCATGATCAACATCACGCCGGGCACGACGCCTTACGTGGGACGCGCTACGCTCACCGTGGCTTCTGCAAGCAATCCTTCGCTTCCTGTGCTCACGAAAAATGTGTACGTGATCTCGAACGTAACGGATCTTATCGTGAACAACACGGGCGGCATCGGCGACGGTGTTACAGCCGGGAACGCTTCCAACTGGGATTCCTGCTATGTGAACGGAATGATCTTCGCGAACGAACCGGGCTGGGCGAAAACCACCAGCGATATCTGCACGAAAGCGATCCAGGACAACGCATTCCAGGGAATTCACAACGTGTATTACAACGTTGGCTGGACTTTCCCTTCACTCACCGACAATTTCTGCACACAGATGACCAGCTTCCTCAACGCAGGCGGCTGCCTCTTCATCTCCGGGCAGGATATCGCCTGGGAAACCTGGGATACGGCGAACAGCCCGTACTGGACGTCTACCACTGAAAATTTCTTCTCGACCTATTTCGGCGCGACGTTCTCCGCAGACGGATCAACAGCCAATTCGCAGCTGACCGCCGTGACGAGCGATCCCGTTTTCGGAACGGTACCGAACAGCACGATCGGAAATTTCTACGGCGGAAACTATTTCTACCCGGATGAGATCAACGCCGCCAACGGCGGAACGGCCGTGTTCAAATACAACAACGGAACCAAGACCGCCGGAACACGCAATTTCAACGGAACGTGGAAAGTGGTGTACATCTCCGTGGGTATCGAAATGCTGACGGATTACAATGCGAAGAACGAGATCCTGAAATGGTCGCACGACTGGTTCTACGGTCTTCTCAGCACGAATGATTTCGACCACAACATGAACAGCCTCAGCATCGGGCAGAACTACCCGAACCCGAGCAACCTGTCTACCATCATCCCGCTCGACAATGTGAAGAACGACATGACACTCCAGGTTGTCGATCTGCAGGGACGTGTGGTGATGTCGCAGGCTGTCGCAGCAGGTGCAACACAGGCGGAGATCAATACAGCTGATCTCGCAGCAGGAACGTACATGTACCGCCTCATGAACGGGCAGGATGTTACGGAAACGAAACGCCTGCAGGTAGTGCATTGATTTTTCTGCTGAAAGAATTGAAAAGGACGCCATCCGCAAGGGTGGCGTCTTTTTTTCTGAGGCAGGACGCTGTTGAAAAAACATAGTAAGTCTTTCCGCTTCGCTTCGCAGAACGCGGCGCTATCTTTATTTTTACAGCCCCAATGGACAATTTCATCGTTTCAGCGCGCAAGTACCGGCCGGCCACGTTCAACACCGTGGTGGGGCAGTCGTCCATTACCACCACGCTGAAGAATGCGATAAAGAACAACCACCTGGCACAGGCGTTCCTGTTCTGCGGTCCGCGCGGCGTGGGAAAAACAACCTGCGCGCGTATCCTGGCGAAGACGATCAACTGTTCGGACCTTACACCGGAAACGGAAGCATGCAATAAATGCGAATCCTGTCTTTCCTTCAATTCCGGCCAGTCGTTCAATGTATACGAACTGGATGCCGCGTCGAACAATTCGGTGGAAGATATCCGCAGTCTTGTCGACCAGGTGCGCATTCCGCCGCAGATGGGACAATACAAGGTCTACATCATCGATGAGGTGCACATGCTTTCGCAGGCGGCGTTCAATGCTTTCCTGAAAACGCTGGAAGAACCGCCGAAATACGCCATCTTCATTCTCGCCACCACCGAGCGCCATAAGATCCTGCCGACGATCCTTTCCCGTTGCCAGATCTTCAATTTCAACCGCATCGGCGTGGAAGATATCGCGGGACACCTTGCGTATATCGCGAAAAACGAGAACGTGGAAGCCGATCCCGATGCGCTGCACGTGATCGCGCAGAAAGCCGACGGCGCATTGCGGGATGCCTGCTCCATCTTCGACCAGGTGGTGAGCTTCGCGGGAAATCACCTTACGTACAAAGCCGTCATCGAGAACCTCAACGTGCTCGATGCGGATTATTATTTCCGCATCACGGACGACCTGCTCGCGGAAAATATTCCTTCCACGCTGCTTGTATTCGATGAAATTCTTTCGAACGGGTTCGACGGGCACAATTTCATCGCAGGACTTGCCGAACATTTCCGGAACCTCCTCGTTTCGAAAGACCAGGCGACGCTGCAGCTGCTCGA
>DASTSF010000091.1:0-8030 GCA_035760825.1 Bacteroidia bacterium | reverse complement strand
TCGAACGAAGCGTCGGAGCGTCTCACCTGCTCTTACGCCGGCGACGACATGGAGATCGGCTTCAATTCACGTTTCCTGGCGGAAATGCTCACCAACATCGGCAGCGATGAAGCGGTGATCGAAATGTCGGCGCCCAACCGCGCGGGCATTCTTCTTCCCGCTGTGAAAGCCACGGAAGCGGAAGACACGCTCATGCTGGTGATGCCCGTGATGCTGAATAACTGATGGCCGCCGGCAACCGGTGAAATTCACGCCATGATCATCCGCATCGCTTCCACAGACGAAGAGATACAGAAGTGTTTTCCCGCGATTCACGCGCTTCGCCCGTTCCTGAAGGAAGATGAATTCGTTTCACGCATCCGCCGCCTGATGAAGGACGGCTTCATCCTCGCGTACGTGGAAATGGAAGACGGAAGCGTTCCCGCCGCGAGCGGTTTCCGCATTGAAGAGATGCTGCACCGGGGCAAAAGCATTTATATCGACGAGCTGAGCACGCTCGAATCGGCGCGCAGCAAAGGACTCGGCGGCATGCTGATCGATTACATCATCGACCTTGCGAAAAAAGAAGATTGTGCCAGCGTTCACCTCGATTCTGGCGTGCAGCGTTTCGCGGCGCACCGTTTTTACCTGAAAAAGAAATTTGATATCGTGAGCCATCATTTTGCGCTTCACCTCAAGAGTATTGAGTAATGATCATTTGACGCGGGACAAACCCGAAACCCGAAACTATTTTAACCACGAAGAACACAAAGCGTTTTCACGAAGGGCACGAATGCAATTCAGTTTTAACGTTGAAAAGTTGGAAAGTAGCGACGAATGACCTGTGATAAACTGAAATCGTTTTTACCACGAAGTGCACAAAGCGTTTTCACAAAGTGCACAAAGCGTTTTCACGAAGGTAATTCAGTTTCAAAGTTGAAAAGTTGAAACCACGAAGGAAAACGAAGACAACCCGAAACGCGAAATCCGAAACCGGGAACTTAAACATTACAGATCAGGCGTGAGATGAAGTTTTGTCTCGCTGCTGATTTCCGATTTCAATAATTACCGATACTGAGCATCACGAGCGTGCAGGCTTCCACCACTTCGATCCCGTTTTCCTTTGCGATCTTTTCGAATTCGGGGTTTTCAGCTCCCGGGTTGAAGATGATGCGTTTCGGTTTCAGCGATAAAATATAATCGTACCACGCCGGCTGGTTTTTAGGTCCGACGTACATCGTTACTGTATCCACATCCGTAAGCTGCGGGCGATCCGTGCGGATCTTTATCCCGTCGATTTCGCCTTCGTGAATGCCGACGGCGACCACTTCTTTCCCGTGACTTTTCAGGGAACGCACCGCGCGGTTGCTGTAGCGTTCCGGGTTTTCCGATGCACCGATGACGACGTTTTTCATTCTGCAGGTTCTAAATAATCCAGCTCTTTGCCATAGGTTTCCTTCAGGCTGAACGCAGCCCAGAACGCAAGCGCCATGACAACTGCGCCCACGATGATCGCACCTTTCGTCGAGCCTTCTTCAGCTGTGCCCAGCGAAGCGTAGCTCAGCGTCATCAGTACGGTAGCGCCGCGCACAATGTTCGGAACGCTGGTCGCCACGGTGGCGCGCAGGTTGGTGCCGAACTGCTCCGACGAGATGGTGACGAAGATCGCCCAGTATCCCTGCACGATGCCGAGCAGGAAAATGACGAAATAATACGTGCTCAGCGAAACACCGTAGGAGCAGAAGAACGCGGCAAGGATAACGACGAGCCCGATGAGCGAAAGAATGAGCGCTTTTTTCCGCGACCTCAGCCACTGGCTCATGAAGCCGGTAATAAAGCTGCCGATGGAAGCGCCGATGTAATGGTAGAAAACGGATTTCGCGCCGATGTCCTTCACGCCTTCCGTTCCGTCGATGTGAAAAACATTGAGCGCAAACTTTTCCGAGCCGGCGATGATGATGCCGATCACGTACCACACCGGCACACCGATAAGAATGCAGAAAAGATATTTTTTCAGCTTGGCCCGGCTCGTGAACAGCTCAAGGAAATTCCCGCGCTTCAGTTCCGATTTTTTTGCCGCTGCGAACATCGTGGATTCATGGATGGAGACGCGCAGCACGAGAAGCGCCAGCCCGAGTCCGCCGCCGGTCCAGAACGCCATGCGCCAGCCGTAATAATGTGTCACGAAATAGCCGAGCGCCGCACCCGCAATGCCGATGCCGGCCACGATCGCTGTTCCGTACC
Source organism: Bacteroidia bacterium (assembly GCA_035760825.1). GTDB lineage: Bacteria > Bacteroidota > Bacteroidia > Palsa-965 > Palsa-965. The sequence goes on along the minus strand of DASTSF010000091.1, from coordinate 5,807 downwards.
CGCGTGATTCCTTCGACATGATCTCGGAAACAAGCGTGATGCCGATGCCGAGCTCGCCGGCCAGCCCGAACCCCGCAATGAAGCGCAGGATGCGGTATTGCTCCAGGTCCTGCACGAACCCGTTGGCAATGTTCGCCAGCGAATAAATGAGTATGGTGAAAAAGAGCGTCGAGAGTCTTCCTTTTTTATCACCGAGAATTCCCCAGACGATACCGCCCAGCAGCATTCCCACCATCTGGTAATTCAGGAGTGAGCGGTATTCCGTTTCCGGGATGTTCAGTTCGGCCAGGCTCGACTTCTTCACGAAAAGGAAAAGAATGAGATCGTAGATATCGACGAAGTAACCCATTCCTGCAACAAGAATAATCAGCAGGATCTGCCGGCGGAGTTTCGGATCAATACGTGTCATAAACAGTTCAGTAAAGATAACAGATCGGGGAAATTGAGTTCCGGCCGGCGCAATTTCATTTCCGTGTGAATTCACAAACATTTTTTTCAACCCGCTTCCTGCAGGGCGATTGAAGCCATCCTGCGTCTTTTTGTGTGCGTACATGAACGAACGCGGGAATGCACCGCTGACCGCGGCAGGATTATGGCTGTTCCTTTACATCACCAAAAACAAAAACAGATCATGAAAACAAAATCCTTACTCCTTATGACAGTGCTGCTCTGCGGCGGAATGAAACTTGCGGCGCAGGACATCGCTCCCGGCATCAACTACAGCTACGATCCTCCCGGATCCGACGGCGTCATCCACAACATCACGGTCGACGTGGTGAACAACGACAACACCGGCGCCGGTTCGTTCGACGTGGCGATGTATCTCTACGACCAGAGCTCCGGGAATCATTGGGTGATCGGCACGACAAACATTCCCAGCCTTTCGGGAAATTCGCTTATCACCATTTCCAGCTGGGACATCGACATCAACAACACCCCGGGCATTCCCGCAGGCACTTATCGTCTCGGCATCTGGGTGGACTCGAACGACGACATCAGCGAAACGGACGAGAACAACAACACGGGACTGCTGGCCGGGAACATCAGCTACAACCCGAGCGCAAGCGGTATCGCTTCAGCAGTTGTGGCGGCTTCTTCCGTAACGTGCTTCCCGAACCCGGCCAATGTTTCGGCAACATTCACCTATTCGCTTACGCAGAATACGAACGTTTCCGTGAAGCTGTATGACATCACGGGAAATCTCGTGAGCACGCTGAGCGATAACGAACAGTCGGCCGCAGGAGATCACCAGCTGACGATCGACACATCGTCGCTTCCGGACGGCGTTTACTTCATTACACTTTCGACAGGAGAAGAAAGTGTAGTCCGCCGCGTGGTTGTGTCACATTAAGTTTTGCGCGTGGCGTTTCATCCCCGGTGACTGACCTCGCCGGGGATTTTTTGTTTCCGGAAGGAAGTATCTTTACCCAATGCGCTACGCGGCGATCATCATTCTCTGCCTTTTTACATTGCATCTGTGCGCACAGACAGATACCGCGGATGGAAATTCCAGCGGGATACGGCGATTCGCATGTACTTCGGCTCCGCGTGTTAACAGGAAACGCCTGCTGCTGGTGGCCGGCGGAGAAACTGTGCTGGCCGGCGGTTCTCTCGTTGCGCTGAGCCAGCTCTGGTACAAAGATTACCCGCACGAAAAATTTCATTTCTTCAACGACAATTCCGAATGGCTGCAGATGGACAAATGCGGTCACGCGATCACCTCGTACACGCTCGGGAGATACGGTTACAACCTGCTCCGCTGGAGCGATCTCCCGGAAAAAAAGTGCATCCTGTACGGGGGGCTTACGGGTTTTGCTTACCTCACCGTGATCGAAGTGTTCGACGGATTTTCTTCCGGCTGGGGATTTTCCACCGGCGACATGGCGGCCAACACGCTCGGGGCGGGACTGTTCATCGGGCAGCAGCTTGCATGGCACGAACAGCGCATCACGCCGAAGTTCGGTTACAGGAAAAGCGGTTATGCGCAATACCGCCCTTTCCTGCTCGGCGCTGATTTCCGGGAACAGGTGCTGAAAGATTACAACGGTCAAACTTACTGGCTCTCGGTGAACGTCGCTTCTTTCCTCGGCGATGGAACAAAATTCCCGGGCTGGCTGAACATCGCCGTCGGCTACGGCGCGAACGGGATGACAGGCGGAAAGTCCAACCCGTTCATGCAGAACGCCGCCGGGAACACGATCTGTTTCCCGCGCTACCGCCAGTTATTTCTTTCACCGGACATCGACCTTACACGGATTCCCGTGCGATCGAAATGGCTGGGCAGAATATTCAAAACATTCGGGTTCCTGAAAATTCCCGCACCGGGGATCGAACTGGGTCGCGGAAAAATAAGCGGCAGGTGGCTGCTGTTCTGAGCGGGTTTCCGGAAAAGATGATTACCTTAAAATCCCCATGCACAAAGAACCCACAGCACAGGCGACAAGGGACGACCTGCTGAACAGGCTCAATGAAGCGCGCGACGATGCGGAGCGGATCGACGCGCTGAATGCATTGTCTTACGACCTGCGGCTGAATGAAATTGCGCAGAGCCGGAAATACGCGGAAGAAGCGCGCCTGCTTTCACTCGAGCTGAACGACAAGCCGAGGCTGGCGCGGAGCCTGCTCAATCTCGGGAACGCAGAAGAGCTCAGCTGCGAATATGCACAGGCGCTCAAGCACCTGGGTGAAGCCGAACAGCTGTTCATTTCCCTCGGCAACGACGAGCTTCTTTTTTTCTGCAACAGCTGCACCGGAAAAGTGCACACGATGATGGGCGATTACATCCGCGCGCTCGATTATTTCTACCGCAACGTTCATCTTTCGGAAAAAAGCGGTGACAGCAGGCAGCTGGTCCATTCCCTCATCAATACGGGAATCATGCACATGCGCCTCGAAGAATATCCCCAGGCGATCGCGATCTACGAACGCTCGATGAAGATCAGCGAAGAAACGGGAAATAAAAGCGGTCTCGCCTTTTCCTACGTCAACCTTGGCATTGTTTATACGTCCATGAAAGAAGTGGAGAAAGGACTCGGCTGCTTCCTTCGCTCCGCGGAGCTGTTCCGGGAAACGAAAGACAAGGTGAACTATTCCAACGCGATCGGGAATATCGGCGTTGCTTACATGGAGCTGGGACAAACGGAGCTTGCGGAGAAATACGTCACTGAAAGCTTTGAGCTGAAAGAGGCGGCCGGCGACCTCAACCAGCTGAGCAATTTCCTTTCTTTTGCCCGGTTGTACTGCATGCAGAAACGCTACCCGGAAGCGCTGGAAAATCTTCAGCGAGCACTTGCGGTAGCCGAATCGACCGGCAGCAGGCACATGTTCCGCCAGGTGTACAAATCGTTCTGCGATTATTACGAAGAGACCGCCGATACGGCGAACGAGCTGAAGTATTTCAAGCTGTATCACAACACCGATAAAGAGATCGTCAGCGAGGAGAAGAACAAGCAGATGAAAAACCTCCAGGTGAAATTCGAAGTGGAATCCATTCAACGCGAAAAAGAGATCTACCGCCTGAAGAACATCGATCTTGCCAGCGCCAATGAGCAGATATCGAAACAGAAAGAGCAGATCGAGGAAAAGAACAAGGACATCACCGACTCCATCAGCTATGCGCGCCGGATACAGCGTGCGCTGCTGGCCCACGAGGGGGACCTGCGCAGAAATCTCCCGGACTATTTTATCCTTTACCTTCCGAAAGATATCGTCAGCGGTGATTTTTACTGGGCGGCGGAAACAGGCAACCAATTCCTCCTCGCCGCGTGCGATTGCACAGGTCACGGCGTGCCGGGCGCTTTCATGTCGCTGCTGAACATTTCGTTCCTCAACGAATGCGTCGCGGAAAAGAATGTCCCCGATCCTGCGGGTATTCTCGGCCACGTGCGGAGCCGTCTCATACGTGCACTGCGTGATGAAATTACCGGGGAAAGCGCACGCGACGGAATGGATGCTTCCATCGCCTGCTTCGATTTCGAAAACAGGACGTTCAGCTTCGCCTGCGCCAATAACCCGGTCTGGATCATACGCGAAGGAACGCTCATGGAATTTGCGCCCGATAAAATGCCTGTCGGTCAGCACGACGGTGAAATGCGGCCGTTCACTTCGCAGCATTTTGATCTTGAAAAAGGCGACGTCATTTACCTTTTCACGGACGGCTATGCCGATCAGTTCGGGGGACCTGACGGAAAGAAATTCAAATACCGCCAGATGAAAGATGCGCTGCTTTCTCTTTACGGGAAACCGATGCCGGAACAACGCGATGAGCTGGAAAAAACATTCACCGCCTGGAAAGGATCCCTCGAGCAGGTGGATGACGTACTGGTCATCGGCGTGAGGATCTGACGAAGCCGGTGAATGCCGGGGCCGCGAAACCCTTCCGCGTTCCCGCTTTCGTGCTGCTTCTTTTCGTGGTCTTATTTTCATTCCGTATTTTAGAATGCTCAAGACCCGCATGTGAGAATCTCCCTTGCCTTTTTCCTGCTGCTGATTTCGGCTGCATTGCATTCGCAAAATGAAAATGAAGCATTGCTGCTGCACCAGCTTTCCGCTGCGAAGGACACAGCCCGCATCCGCCTGCTCGATGAGCTGAGCAGGTATTATTACGAGATCGGCGCTGTCTCCCTTTCTGACTCTTTTGCATCGGTCGAGCTGAACGAAGCAAAAAAGCGCGGGGACGACCGCCTTACCGCGATCGCGATCCTGCGTCACGGGCAGGCGATGGATTCACGCGGGCAGTTCGATTCCGCGAATGCAGTTTATGACGCTGCGATTGAAAAGCTGGACACCAATTCCGACCGGAAAGAATATGCGCAGGCGCTGCTCTACAAAGCGAACGCATTTTATTTCAAAGGCAACACTGCGCAGGCGCAAAACCTGTATTACCGCTCGCTCGTCATCCGTGAAGCGATCAGCGACAGCATGGGAATGGCTTCCTCGATGATGGGAATGGCGCTCGTGCTGAGTGACATCGGACAGAAGGAAAAATCGCTTGATTACAATCTCCAGGCGCTCGGCATCCTCCAGCGGCAGGGGGAACTGAAAACCGTTTCATGGCTGTACAACAACATCGGGACGAATTACGCGGACATGAAACGAAACGACGAGGCGCTGGCTGTTTTTGCCAAATCGCTGGCGCTGAAAAAGCAACTGAACGATCGGTACGGCATATCCACCACGTATAACAACATCGGCGATATTTTCCTTGAAGAAGGCCGTTACGATTCTGCGCTTTTCTATTTCCGGATGGGGTACAACATACGCCGGAAGATCGACGATCAGCATGAGCTGGCGAATTCCTGCAAGCTGATGGGAATGGCTTACCTGCAGATGAACCTGCCCGACAGCGCGCTGCCCTTCCTCGATTCAGCGCAGACCATCGGTGAAAGAAGCGGATCGTGGGATGTGCTGAAAAGCGTCTACGAAAACCTTGCGCTGCTCTACGCCGGGCGGGGAGATTTCAGGAGCGCGTTCGATTATGAGAAAAAGTTCATGACCGCTCGCGATTCCGTCCTCAGCGAAGAGACATCCAGGCAGGTGAATGAGCTGAACGCACGCTACGAGGATGAAAAAAAAGAGCACCAGCTCGCGCTGAAAGACGCGGAGATCTCGCGCGGCAATGCGTTCCGCAACCTGCTTTTCGGGATCGCCGCCCTGCTCGTGGTGCTTGCGGTTGCGCTCTTCACCGGTTACCGCCGCAAGCGGCGCACGTCGGAAATCCTTGCGCAGAAAAACGGGGAGATCGAAAGCCAGAAACAGCTCGTGGAAGAAAAGAACCGCGACATCACCGACAGCATCACCTATGCGCG
>DASTSF010000090.1:0-4039 GCA_035760825.1 Bacteroidia bacterium | reverse complement strand
TATCCGGATTGGGGTGCATTAACTCCTGGAAGGTGCGGGTTTGCATAAGGCAACATATAAAATCCGCAAGGTCCCGCATAAGGACAGGTGATGCAGGTATTTTACAGGCGATCCGGCTGTACGGGCCGGGCATGAATATCTTATCGCTTTTACTAATGCGCTACGATGACAACTACGACAGCTCGAAAGGGAAATACTGGAGTTGGGCAAGTATGAACGCCACAGAAAAAACAATTTACATTTGCTATAACGCGTGGATCTTATTAAACCTGGCTGGAGCAATTTACATGGGACGAAAAATATCCAGGCGAAAGAAATAGCGCACATAACATTCGCACAAGCCCGGAACGTTGAATGCTCAAACCCGCACGGGCGCATGAGCGGAATCGTTGGCCGTCATCGTGTGCAATTTCAATGATCCATGGATGGCCGGGTAAACGGACACTGCAATCATCAGCCCACAACTAATAATAAAAAAATGGAATTCAGTCCGAACAACAACATTGTCAAGCTCTGTCTTCAAGGCATGGACATGGAAGAAAAAGGCAACCCGGAAGAAGCGGGCCGGCTGTTTCTACGGGCCTGGAACGAAGCGACAAACGACTTTGAAAAATTTCTTGCCGCTTATTATGTGGCCCGTCGCCAGGCGAATGTTACGGATAAATTAAAATGGCTGGAGACCGCTTTGCAGTCTGCCTTAAAAATCAACGATGTCTCTGTGGCAGGCGCGTTTCCTTCCCTGTACCTGAATATCGCCGGATGCTACGAGGAACTGGGCGATTTTGACAGCGCGAAAAAGAACCATGAAGCAGCCGTTTCATCCAGGAACAAAATACCTGACAATGGCCCGTTTTATCACGGGACCAAAGCGGATCTGCAGGTCGGCGATCTGCTGATGCCCGGCAGCAACTCCAATTATAAACCTGAGCTCAAGATGAATCACATTTATTTCACGGCATTGGTAAACGGGGCCGGGCTTGCCGCAGAACTCGCCAAAGGGGACGGACGTGAACGCGTGTACATCGTTGAGCCGACAGGCAGCTTTGAAAATGACCCGAACGTTACAGACAAAAAATTCCCTGGCAATCCTACACGTTCCTATCGCAGCCTGGCGCCGTTGAAAATTGTCGGTGAGGTAACCGACTGGGTAAGACTAACCCCAGAACAGCTTCAGAAATGGAAAGAAAAGCTGGCGAATAACAAGGGAGAAATTATCAATTAATCTGCCGAAAGCAGACGGGCGCTTTGCTTATCTTTAATCGGCTCATGAACCGCAACCTCACCAACTCCATCCGCTTTGTTCTCGATGAGTTCCTTCCGCCGGTCATCCGGGACAGCCGTTTTTTCATGTATCCTCTTTTTTTCATCTGGTACAAGGGGAAAAACGTTTCGAAGCTGATGAGGTTCAAGGAGCGCGCCGGAAAAATGACGGACAGGGAATATGCCGGTTATTACGAAATGTACGATGCGATCGCGAACCGGGAAACCGACCTTAACCGGGAATCGATACAGTTCATTCTCGATCAGTCGGCGGAAAACAGGCACGACCGGATCATCGATGTGGGATGCGGGAAAGGTTTCCTGCTGAAGCTGCTGAAGGAAAACGGGTACACGGATATTTCGGGCTGCGATATTATCCGCGAAATGAAAGACGATTCCATTCCGTTCACGGAAGGAAAGATCGAACAGCTCCCGTTCCCCGACAAATCGTTCGACGTGGTGATCTGCAACCACACGATCGAGCACATTACCGATTCGCGGAAAGCCATCGCAGAACTGAAACGCATCGCCCGGAAAAAGATCATCATCACCACGCCGCGGCAGAAATATTACCGCTACACGTTCGACCTGCATGTGAATTTTTTTCCGCAGCAGTCGGACCTCCTCCACCTCATCAGCATGCCGGGAACGTGCGTGAACAGCAACGGCGACTGGTCGTTTGCCGGAAATGTGCAATGAAGGAACGGGTATTTCCGCCTTGTCAAAGCAGCTGACATAAAATCAATTTCCCGATTTTTCCGTTTCGTATCTTTGCACCGCAAACGGTTGATCCCGTTGTCTTACATCCGCTAATTTAAATTGGTACACCTATGATGACGAACCGCTTAGTCGAAATCAACAAACCCGAAGACATCTTCCCGGAATACCGCAACACGCCCATCGGCCTGCTGCTCGAATACCACAATCTCGGCCGGGAACTCGAACCGTACACGCAGGCCAAGCTGCTGATCGGCATGTGCATGGACAACCGCAAGCACCTGCGCATTCCCGATAATTTCGCGTTCATCATCCGCGCAGGCGGCGCGAACCTCCGTTACAGCGAGTTCAAAGTTTCGTATGCCATCGCCGTGGGCGATATCCACCACATCGTGATCATCGGGCACAACAACTGCGGGATGGTAAACCTCGTCTCGCGCAGGCAGCTCTTTATCGACGGGCTGGTGGAGAAAGCCGGGTGGGACCGCAGGCAGGCGGAAGAGCATTTCATGCATTACGAACCGATGCACGAGATCGGTAACGAGATCGATTTTTCCATCAGCGAAGCGAAACGCCTTCGCCTCCGTTACCCGAAGATCACCGTGGCACCGCTGCTGTACAAAGTGGAAGACAACCGCCTTTACCTCATCCGCGAAAAATACGAGCCGGTAAAAGGATAAGCGGGTATCGCGCAGCAGTCAGCGAAAATTCGGTGCGGAAGAAAAATATCAGACGAACGCCAGGAGTATTTTCCCGGCGAAGATCTTCAGCAGGGCCCTCGCTCCTATCCAGAAAATAAAAAGGTTGTAGAAGAAACTTCGTTCCCGGGGCAGGAACAGGTCCGCCCAGGCAGGTCTTGCCTCGAGGATGGCGGACATGTACATGATTTTTCTGCGGATGCCGCCATGGGGGTTGGAAACGGCGAGGGCGCTGTCGATCACTCCGCAGCAGCGCGGGTGGCGGAGCAGGAAGGCGAATATTTTCTCTTCGCGCGCGTCGAGCGAAACGGGCTTTTTCTGATGCGCGGCAACGTACAGCGAAACGGATTTTTCGTCGGGAATTTTTCCGCCGAGAAGGTATTTCCCGAGCACGAGCGCTTCTTTGCCGTGGTCAACGCTCATTTCTTTTCTTTCATTTTTTCCTTGAGCAGGGCGATGTCCTGGCTCAGCGTTTTGTTCTGCTCCTGCAGGCGCGAAACGACCACGGAAAGATGCAGCAGGTAGATCATCACGGCGAAGATGGCGCCGGTGAAAACAAGGTTCGGCGGATCGTACACCCCGATGAGCTTCGACATGACGTCGAGTCCTTTCCGCCAGAAAGAGAACGCGATCAGCAGCGCGGAGCAAACGATCCAGATAATTGCATATTCTTCGCGCAGCCTGCCGCGCACGATCAGGCTCGAGATGAAAACGAGAAACGCCAGGCTGGCGATGATGGCGATTATCTGTACGCGTTCCATGGTTTGTGATTTACGGGATACGGTTTACGATGTGCGATTCCTCCTTTATCATCCATCATTCCTGCTTTCTCCCCACGTCCTGTAAATATTCTGCTGCTTCGGCCGGTTCACCGGGACTTCGCGCAGCGGTTCGCATTCCTTCAGTGTCGCCCTGCATTCGGCGGGAAGCTGCTGGTAGAGCTCCGTTCCTTTCGTCTTCCAGGCGATCATGTCATCGCTCACATCTTTCGCAATGCGGGCAGGATTGCCGACAACCAGCTTGCGCGGCGGGATGACCGTATCGGCGCGGATGAGCGTGAGCGCACCGACAATGCATTCATCGCCGAGCACGACGTCGTCCATGATCACGGAATTCATTCCCACGAGGCAGTTACGCCCGATCGTCGCGCCGTGTATCACTGCGCCGTGACCGATGTGTGCGCCTTCCATGAGCTTGACGCTGATGCCGGGAAACATGTGGATGGTGCAGTTCTCCTGCACGTTGCAGCCATCTTCGATAATGATCTCGCCCCAGTCGCCGCGGATCGCCGCTCCCGGACCGATGTACACCTTTTTCCCGATGATGACGTTTCCCGTCACCGTCGCCTGCGGGTGAACGAAAGC
>DASTSF010000089.1:0-14578 GCA_035760825.1 Bacteroidia bacterium | reverse complement strand
CTTTCCGCGACGGAACGACCGGGAACGCGTAAATGAAGGAAAGGAATGCGGGCACCATCGCCACCAGCTGCGAGCGCAGGTACAGCCTGAAAAAGCTCCAGCCCGAAAGGACCGCAGCGATCACGCACAAAGCGGCGAGCGCATATTTATGCTCGATGTTCCAGTGATGCCGGCGAAACCGCCGCTCCACTTTTTCACCGCCGAACGCGGCCGGGATGCGTTGAAGACTGTACAGGAAAAACGTGCCGTTGAAAACGAAAACAAGCAGCTCCCTGCGCAGCTCCATCCCGAAAAACAGCTTCGTGCAGAGCAGCAGCGCGACGGCGCACACCGCAATATGAATATTGCCGAACAGGTAAAAATCGAAGAGCCAGCGGAGAAATTTTTTCATTCGCAGTCATGCCGGCCCTGCTCCGGCCTTTCCTCAGTTCGTCGAATGATTCTGGTAATAAAAGTAGGATGAAGTGTATCCCATCGCCATTCCTATCCCGCCCCAGATGAGGGAACGCATGATCCGCCGTTTTCGCGCATCCTTTTCATACCCGAGAAGATAAGTGTCCCGCTGCAGGTATTCGGGCCTGCCCACGGTGCCGGGTTTTATTTTCACACGGAAAAAAGTGGTGATTCCCGCGTAGGCAAAAGGCGGAACGAACATGAAAAGACTTTGTGTCCAGCCGCCGGCAAACCCCGCCGCAAAAGCGCCCGCGTTCCATACCGGGCAACGGAAATGGCTCCGGGCATCACGCTCTCCGTAAATGAAATACCGCACCTCGTCCTCGCTGTAGTAATTTCCGAAGAGCGTGTCCTGCTTATAAAAGACGGATTCCTGGCCGTTTTTGTATTTCACGGAAAACACGAGATCAAGATCGATGAAGTCTGCCTTGAAAGAGCCGTCCTTTTTGGGAATAAGTATCTTCAGTTCATCGTCGCTGGAATCTTTCACGACGCCGGCCACCGTGTTTCCGCTCATCAGGTAAACAGTATCCATCGGTTGTGAACCGGTCTGGGCGAACAAAGGCATGGCAAGAAAAAGGAAAGCGGTCAGCGCACGGAAATTCTTCATTTTCTCGGTTTCTTTTCCAAAGATAAAAAACGATCCGTCTTACCCGTCATCCGCCCGGTTTTCGGGTTTTCTTTCTGCGTATATTTGTTTCCCTTTTTCCAGACGATCATTCCACAAAAAAACATGTCAACAGATAAATTTACCGGCCGCCATATCGGCCCTTCCGCACAGGAAAAAAATGAAATGCTGAACGCGATAGGCGTTGCTTCCACCGAAGAACTGATCGGCCAGGTCATCCCTTCTTCCATCCGGCTGAAAAAGCCGCTGAACATCGGGCAGGGTCTTTCCGAATACGAATACCTCCGCCACCTGGGCGAGATCGCAGCGAAAAATAAAGTTTTCCGGTCCTGCATCGGGCTCGGTTATTACGGCACGATCACTCCTCCTGTCATCCAGCGCAACATTCTCGAAAACCCGGGCTGGTACACCGCTTACACACCTTACCAGGCGGAAATTTCCCAGGGCCGCCTCGAAGCGCTGCTGAATTTCCAGACGATGGTAATGGACCTTACGGCAATGCCGCTTGCCAACGCTTCCCTGCTCGACGAAGCGACCGCAGCTGCGGAAGCCATGGCCATGCTCTTCAGCAGCCGCAGCCGCGATGCCGTGAAACGCGGCGCCGTGAAATTCTTTGCCTCTGAAAAATGCTTCCCGCAAACCATCGATGTGCTGCGCACACGTTCCACCCCGCTCGGGATTGAGCTCGTGACCGGCGACCATACCACATTCCGGTGGACGGACGAATTCTTCGGCGGACTTGTCCAGTATCCCGATGCAGACGGAGACATCAACGATTTCCGTGCATTCACAGATGACGCGCATGCTTCTGGTGCGGGCGTGGCCGTGGCTACGGATCTTCTTGCGCTCACACTGCTCACTCCTCCCGGTGAATGGGGCGCTGACGTCGTGTTCGGGAATTCCCAGCGTTTCGGCGTGCCCATGGGTTACGGCGGACCTCACGCAGCGTTCTTCGCAGCGAAAGAAGATTTCAAACGTCACATGCCGGGGCGCATCATCGGCGTTTCCGTCGACAGCCACAACAGGCCTGCGCTGCGCATGGCCCTCCAGACGCGCGAGCAGCACATCAAGCGCGACAAGGCCACCTCGAACATCTGCACCGCACAGGCGCTGCTCGCCATCATGGCCAGCATGTACGCCGTTTATCATGGCCCGTCCGGTCTGCGCGCCATAGCGGAAGACATTCACGAAAAAACCGCACGGCTTTCCTCGTCAATGGAAAAAGCAGGATGGAAAAAGATCAACAGCCGCTTCTTCGATACGATCTCGTTCGAAATTCCTGCGGGAAATTCTGTTGAGAAGATCCGCACCGCAGCAGAAAACGCTTCCGTCAATTTCCGTTACGGCAGCGCAACTATTCACATCAGCATCGACCAGTGCATTCTGGAAAATGACCTGCAGGATATTTTCAATGTGCTCGGTGTTAAGGATGCTTCCGCTGCCGGCGCAGGATTTGGTTCTTTCGCACGGAAAAGCAGCTACCTCACGCACCCCGTGTTCAATACGTATCATTCGGAAACCGCCATGATGCGTTACATCAAGAAGCTCGAGAACAAAGACCTTTCGCTCGTGCATTCCATGATCTCGCTCGGTTCCTGCACAATGAAACTTAACGCAGCGGCCGAGCTTCTTCCGCTGACGTGGCCCGGCTTCGCGAATATTCACCCGTTCGTTCCGGCCGGCCAGGCAGAAGGATATCGCACGATGATCGGCGAGCTGGATAAATCGCTGAGCGAGATAACCGGCTTTGCGGCCATGTCGTTCCAGCCGAATTCCGGCGCACAGGGCGAATATGCCGGGCTGATGGTGATCCGCGCCTATCACATCAGCCGGGGCGACAACCAGCGCAACATCGCGCTCATACCTTCTTCCGCGCACGGTACGAACCCCGCTTCCGCCGCTATGGCAGGAATGGAGATCGTCGTTGTGAAATGCGATGAAAAAGGGAATATCGACGTCGCCGATCTTAAAGCAAAAGCAGAGCTGCACCGCAACAAGCTTTCCTGCCTCATGGTAACGTATCCTTCCACGCACGGCGTTTATGAAGAATCCATTACCGAGATCACGTCCATCATCCACGCGAACGGCGGCCAGGTATACATGGACGGAGCCAACATGAATGCGCAGGTCGGCCTCACATCACCGGGGAACATCGGCGCAGACGTGTGCCACCTGAACCTGCACAAGACATTTGCTATTCCCCATGGCGGTGGCGGTCCGGGAATGGGTCCCATCGGCGTGGCGAAGCATCTCGTTCCTTTCCTGCCTTCGCACTCCGTCGTAAACACGGGCGGGGAAAAAGGTATTCATGCTGTTTCCGCAGCTCCCTACGGAAGCGCGCTTATCCTGCTTATCTCCTATGGGTATATCAAAATGCTCGGCGGTGACGGGCTTCGTGAAAGCACGGAAATGGCGATCCTGAATGCGAACTATATCAAGGAAAAGCTGAAAGGACATTACAGCACGCTGTATACAAACCACAACGGGCGCGTGGCGCACGAAATGATCCTCGAATGCGCGGAATTCAAACGCACCGCGAAAGTGGAGGTCGGCGATATTGCCAAACGCTTAATGGATTACGGCTTTCATGCACCCACGGTAGCGTTCCCCGTTCACGATACGTTGATGGTGGAGCCGACGGAAAGCGAACCCAAAGCGGAGCTTGACCGTTTCTGCGATGCGATGATCGCTATCCGCAACGAGATCGACGAGATCGCCAGTGGAAAATCCGATGTGGCGGATAATGTTCTCAAAAATGCGCCGCATACCTGCGAAAGCGTGATCGCCGGGGAATGGAAGCATCCGTATTCCCGTGAAAAAGCCGTTTACCCGCTGAGCTGGACGAAGGAAAATAAATTCTGGCCCTCGGTCGGGCGTGTGGACAATGCGCATGGCGACCGCAACCTCATCTGTTCGTGCCCGCCGGTGGAAGCGTACATGGAGCCGGTCACCGCGTGAGCTGATTTGTTAAAAAACACCATCCGGCCGGGAATTGGTGGAGTTTTAATAAATCCTTATTTTTGCCTTTAGACAACGATTCCAAAACCAACTAAACAAAAAACAATGAAGAAAATTTACATGCTTGCTGCAGCCGTTGCAATGGTATTCGCAGCGAATGCTCAGCAGAGCAACACGAAAGCTGCGCCGAACATGCCTTCAACGGTAATGCCGATGCCTTCGCAGACTCCGCAGGTCATCCACCACGCACCGACACATACAGATGCTGTGGGTGATACCGTTTTCGTATTCGACGGTTATTACTTCTATGACTGGAACCAGACACTTCCGGCTTCTTTCATGTACCAGACGGAAGACCTCGACGGTCTTGCGATCAACTCTGCGCTTTCCGCTTATTTCGGAAGCACGGGTGATTTCGTTTACTTCTTTGAGCAGAACCCGACCTCTAACCTGTCGTATGCCCACCCTGACAGCGTATTCTTCGCTGCGGCAACTTCCTGGTTCACATCGCCCGGACAGGCTGACAACTGGATGGAATTCGGACCGGTTGTTGTTCCTGCTGCGGGCGGCACGCTCAAGTGGAGAAACAACATGCCCGACGGCAATTTCCGTGACGGCTATGAAGTATACGTTTCCACCACGGGAATGAACAATTACTCTGATTTCACCGGAAGCCCGGTTTTCAGTGTAGCTGACAATGCTCCCTCAACAGCTGGTGACACGGTAAACACTCCGTACAACGTTTTCGTTCAGAAAACAGCTGACATCAGCAGCTATGCAGGACAGCAGGTGTACGTGGGTATCCACCACAACGCGAACGACCAGTTCATCCTGTACCTCACCGACATCATGCTCGTTGAAGGTCCCGCTGGTGTAAACAACACCGCTGACGAAGTAAATCTCTTCACCGCTACGCCGAACCCGGCCAACAACTCTTCTTTCATCAACTTCAACCTGAAAAATGCAGGTGACGTTACGCTCAACGTAACGGATGTGAACGGAAAAGTTGTTTATTCCGAGAACCAGGCTAACCAGGCTGCAGGCAACCACACGATCGAAGTGAACACGACCGATTTCGCTAACGGCGTATACTTCTACACGGTTACTGCAAACGGTGTTGCTAAAACACAGAAGCTCGTAGTTACCCACTAATTCCGGGTTTCAGTTACATAGAAAAGCGGCTCCTCCGGGGCCGCTTTTTTTATTACCGTTCATCACACTTTTTTTTCAGAGATGTTTATTTGCTATTTTTGTTAGAATACGCCGCATGTGCGGCCCGAAACCCAACAAATAAACGAGATGAAAAAAATCTACACGCTTGCTTTCCTGGCACTTGGCAGTGCCGCGGCCGTAAATGCTCAGCAGCTTGTTACGCCGACACAAAACCAGGTTCGTGACATTACGCATGCTCAGTTCGACCGGAGCAAGGCGCCGAACCAGCGTACTGCTCCCGTGGTAACCACGCAATCCTTCAGCGGATGGGTGAGCTACGCGGATGCAAAAGACAACGATCTCGGCGGAGGCGTTTCCGTTCTCGGCGGGACATACCTCTTCCCGGATTCCACCGTACAGGCGGATTTCGGCGCAGGAACATACGATCATCCCTGGGTGCACAGCATCGGTGATGTGTTTGACGTCGCCGCTCCTTCCTTCAGCAACCTTTATGCAGGATACAGCCTCGGACGTACGGATGCTTACTCCATCGATTCCATTGCCATCGTATACACCTACGGCCGCATGAGCCCGAGCCCGAACGCGGACACCCTGATCTGCCACGTTTACTACAACAGCAACGGGACCAACCTCACGAACAACGGCTTCATCGGAACGACGGCTGCCAACTACGGCACGGACACCGTTTCCTTCAAGCAGCAGCATTACACCTACCAGACCAACACGCCGACCGCATCGGGCAGCGTGCAGGTGTACAAAATTCCGCTGACGATCGCCGACACCACGCTGGCGTTCTACGGCACGAAAGCTTTCTATACCGGCTACGGTGTTCCTGCCGGCAAGATCGCTGCAATAACGTTCGAGTTCGTTCCGGGCTATTCCTACAATTTCGGTGACACGATCACGCTGAACAAAAATTACTTCACGTTCGCTTCAACCGAGGAAGCGGGAACCAACACGTACCCGATCTATTACGATTGCAACTACCAGGGAACGGACTGCGACTTCAACTGCTCTTCGGTAATCCGCACACAGGAACGTTACAACATCGATCCCGCGCAATCCTGGAACGGGCTGTACATTCCGAAATATGCGTTCACGCAGGCTTACGGCCTCGAAAACCACTACATCTATTATTACATCACCAGCCCGCCGGCAGGCATTGCCGGACCTGAGCAGGCTGCCGGCTTCTCGCTCGGACAGAACGTTCCGAACCCGGCAACGGGCAATACGAGCATCAGCTACACGCTCGCCAATGAAGGAAATGTCGCGCTGACGATCTATGACATCACCGGCAAGCAGGTAATGCTGTTCAACGAAGGCGCTCAGAACGCAGGAACCTACAAAGTGGATGTCAACACGAATTCACTGCAGGCAGGCGTTTACTTCTACGAGCTTAACGTAGACGGAAAGAAAGCCGTGCGTAAAATGGTGATCTCCGAATAAGGAAACTTTTCTTCTTATAAAAAAACCTCTTCAAAAACGAAGAGGTTTTTTTATTGCCCTTTCTGAATGCGGTCGCGGAAGGATTTCAGGAATTTGTTCGCGTAAACAAAATCCGAGAGGATCTTGTTGTCGGAAGTCAGCACTTCGTGGCGCGTCCCTTCCCAGGCTTTGTCGCCTTTGTGGAGGAACGCGATCTTATCGCCGATCTCGAGCACTGAGTTCATGTCGTGCGTGATCACCACGGTCGTCATGTTGTATTCTTCCGTGATCTCTTTGATAAGATCGTCGATGACAATGGAAGTGAGCGGATCGAGGCCGGAATTCGGCTCGTCGCAGAAAAGGTATTTCGGCCGCATGGAGATGGCTCGCGCGATCGCCACGCGTTTCTTCATCCCGCCGCTGAGCTCTGCCGGGTAAAGATTCGCTGCGCCGGGCAGGTTCACCCGTTCAAGGCAGAAATGCATGCGCTCCGTTTTTTCCGCTTCCGTCATCGTGGTGAACATGTTCAGCGGAAACTTCACGTTCTCCTCGACGGTCATCGAATCGAACAGCGCACCGCCCTGGAACAGCATCCCGATCTGCTGGCGGATGACTTTTTTCTCGTCGTAATCGAGATGAAGAAAATCTTTTCCGTCGTAGCACACTTCGCCGCTTTCCGGCGCGATGAGTCCCACCATGCATTTGATGAGCACGGATTTTCCCGTTCCCGACTGCCCGATGATGAGGTTTGCTTTTCCCTGCTCGAACACAAATGAAAAATCACGCAGGACAACTTTGTCCCCGAATGATTTGTTCAGATTTTTCACTTCGATCATGCGAGGAGAAGCTGTGTAAGAATGAAATTGAAAAGCAGGAGGACGATGATGCTGTAGACAACCGCCTTGGTGCTGGCCTGTCCCACCTCGAGCGATCCGCCGCGGGCGAAATACCCGTGGTACGACGAAACAGACGGGATGATGAACCCGAATACGATGGTTTTGACAATGGCGTAAAACACGTTGTACGGACGGAAATCGTATTGAATGCCGTAGACGAACTCGTACGGTGTTACCACGCCCGAAGCCACGCCCAGCACGAATCCCCCGACATGCCCGAGAAACATGCTGATGATGACAATGAACGGGAAGATGAAAACAGAAGCCGTTATTTTCGGCAGCACGAGGAAGCTGGCGGAGTTCACCCCCATGACCTCCAGCGCATCGATCTGCTCGGAAATGCGCATGTTGCCGATCTCGGAGGCAATGCTCGAACCCACTTTCCCGGCGAGAATAAGGCTGACGATGGTTGGCGAAAATTCGAGGATGATGGAATCGCGGGTGGCGACGCCCACGGCATAGAGCGGGATCCACGGGCTTTCGAAACCGAATGCCGACTGGATGGTGATAACGGCGCCCATGAAGATGGAAATGATCGCCACGATGCCCAGCGAGCCGATGCCGATGGCATTGACCTCGTGAAAAAAGCGGTTCCAGAAAATGCTGCGGCGTTCTGGCATGCGGAACACTCGCTTCATCATCATGAAATAGCGGCCTATATGGTAAAAAAGACTGAGCGGATCCATCGAAGAACGGCAAATTTACAAATAATGAAGGCAGCGGGTACTTTCCGGCCCGTGCGGGCCGTTTGAGTATTGGAACAGGCTCCGGAAAAGAGTAAATTTGAAAGATGCGCCGCACTGTAAAAAAAATCCTCTCCCTGCTGCTGGTCGCCGGAAGCATTTCGTTCCTGGCGCCTTCCTGCTGGGTTTTCCACGGAAAAAACCACTGCGGCACCTGCCCGGATTTCAAGCATAACGACAAGCCGAAAAAAGTCAAAAAACACTGACGGATCCCGGGGTTGCCTTTACACCATGAGACGATTCCTCCTGCTTCTTGCTCTTGTTTCCGTGATCGGAACGGCTTCCGAAGGTTGCCGGCTGTTCCACAAGAACATTTGCGGGGATTGCGGGCACGTGAACGACCCGAAACCGCGAAAGGGCGCTCACCAGCGATAGCTGCCGCGATGAAGAAAATCATAACGATACTGCTTTGCTTCTTCACGCTCACCTCTATGGAAAGCTGCGGCTTTTTCCGGGACTTTTTTAAAAAAGGCGCCTGGCAACCTTTGCCCGGCATGCACGCGAAGACCCCGGCCGGCAAGAAATAAAAGCTTCGCCGGAAAATACCCACTTTTAGGTACAATTGTCATTTCCGGCGGGGAGCCTCGTACGTTATCTTTGCCTGACGTGAATTTTATGGCAGAATACAGAGATAACCTGGCGTCGCTGGGATTAGGGGAAAAAGCAGTGATCGACTCGTTTACGGATCCTGAGCTTTCGCTGAAGCTGATCGAGATGGGCTGTACGCCGGGCGAAGAAGTATTACTGGAGAAAATCGCGCCCATGGGCGACCCGATCGCCATCAACATTTCCGGTTATGTGCTGAGCCTGCGCAAAGCGGAAGCCGCGACGGTGTGCATTCGCCGCGTGAACGGAAAACACTGATCTTCTTTCGTGGAAACAAAAGCTGCTGAAACCGGTGAACGGAAGGTTGCGCTCATCGGCAACCCCAACAGCGGCAAGTCCACGCTCTTCAACGCACTTACGGGCCTTCACCAGAAAACGGGAAATTTCCCCGGCGTCACCGTCGACAAAAAAACGGGGACGGTGAAAATACGTTCCGGCGAAAATTTCACGACGGTCCATTACACCGATCTTCCGGGCACGTACAGTCTTTACCCGAAATCGCTTGACGAAGAAGTGGCGACGCGCGTGCTTACGGAAAAGGAAAGCGAAGATTTTCCGGATGCCGTCGTCATCGTCACCGATTCCACCAATCTCAAGCGCGGACTTTTTCTCACGGGACAGGTGATCGACCTGAACATTCCCTGCGTGCTTGCGCTGAACATGATGGACGAAGCGGAAAAAGCGGGACTTCACATCGACGTGAACCGTCTCTCGAACCGTCTCGGAATCCCGGTGATCCCGATCAGCGCGCGGGAAAAAACCGGAATTGATCTTCTTGAAAAAGTCATCGCGCAGAAAGTGGAAGAGCCCGCGTACATGTTCGCCGATGTTTCCGGCATTGCCTCCGAAGCGATCAAGCTCGTCAAAGGCGGCGACCACGCGATGAAAGATTACCAGGCGCTGCACCGCGCCAACCGCCTGTTCGAAACGAACGCGGAATGGAGGGAAAAGCTCGCCGCGATCGGCTTCAGTCCTTCCGGCGCGCAGGCCGAGGAAAGTCTTTTGCGTTACGGCGTCATCGGCCAGCACATGAGCGTATGCACGGGCGCGCATGCGGAACGTCCGCAGCTCACACGCAGGCTCGACCGGCTGCTCACGCACAAAGTGTGGGGCTATATTTTTTTCCTCGGGCTCATGCTCGCTGTTTTCCAGTCGATCTTTTTTCTTGCGCAGTACCCGATGGAATGGATCGAAGCCGGCTTCGCTGCGCTGCAATCGTTCTGCGCACAGCACATGCCCGCAGGTATCCTCACCGATCTTTTCATCAACGGGATTTTAGCCGGGCTGAGCGGCGTGGTGGTTTTCGTTCCGCAGATCGCGCTGCTTTTCTTTTTCATAGCGATGCTCGAAGATTCCGGCTACATGGCGCGCGTGAGCTTCATCCTCGACCGCCTCATGCGGCGCATCGGCCTGCACGGACGCTCCGTTATCCCGCTCGTGAGCGGCATGGCCTGCGCTGTTCCCGCGATCATGAGCACGCGCACGATCAGCAACTGGAAGGAACGCATCATCACGATCATGGTCACGCCGCTGATGAGCTGCTCCGCACGCCTCCCCGTTTACACACTGCTGATCTCGCTCGTCATCCCGAACAAAATGGTGTGGGGCGTTTTCCAGCTGCAGGCGCTGACGCTGATGGGACTTTACCTGCTCGGCTTTTTCATGGCGATCCTTTCCGCGTGGGTGATCAGCCGCATCATCCGCGCAAAAGAAAAAAGCTGGTTCATCATGGAACTGCCGGTGTACCGCACGCCGAAATGGAGCAACGTGTTCTACACGATCTACGAAAAAGTGAAAGTGTTTCTATTCGACGCCGGCAAGATCATCATCGCGATCTCGATCGTGCTCTGGGTACTGGCCTCGTTCGGGCCCGGCGAAAATTTCCGCAGCGTGGATGCGCGCATCACGTCGATCGACGTAGACCTGAAAAATCTTTCCGGCAACATCCTTCCGCCGGATAAAACGGTAGACCAGCTCGCGCAATGGAAAACGGACCGCGAAGCCGAAAAGAAAAAGCTCGAATCGAAAAAGCTGGAGCTTTCGTACGCCGGGCATCTCGGGAAAATGATCGAACCCGTGATACGCCCGCTGGGCTACGACTGGAAAATGGGCATTGCGCTCATCACTTCTCTTGCAGCGCGTGAAGTTTTCGTGGGAACAATGGCCACGATCTACGGCGCAGGCGACGATGAAGACACGCAGCCCATCCGCGAACGCATGCGCAACGAACGCAACCCTGAAACGGGAGAAAAAGTATACACGCCCGCCACCGGCATTTCACTGATGATCTTCTACGCATTCGCTTTGCAGTGCATGAGCACGATCGCCGTGGTACGTCGCGAAACCCGCAGCTGGAAATGGCCCGCCATCCAGTTCACCTACATGGGCGTGCTCGCTTACGTGGCGAGCCTACTCGTTTTTCACCTGCTCAAATAAGGAGAGCTGCTGAACCCGAACAACTTTCCAGCTTCTTCCCGCCTTTTCAATTTTTAACTTTCCCGGCTTATTTTCCTGCGCTGTTTTTTTCTTATTTTAGTAGGTATAGTTTTGCGCTTATGACACGCATTCCTTTTATCGATCGCGTTGTTTCCTGGTTCGAACAGCAGGCGTTCGGCGTCTGTTCCTGGTGGGGCGGCAAGCTCGGCATACGCCCGACGAAGATCAGGATGTATTTCATCTACCTTTCTTTTTTCACCGTAGGTTCGCCCGTGATCATGTATTTCATCATGGCGTTCATGCTCGAGCACAAAGAATATTTCCGTCCGAAAAAATACAGGAAGCACAGCGTGTGGGACCTGTGATCGCCACGTGGCCGGGCCCGGTTCCGGAACTTCGCCTGTATTGCGCAGCCATTTGAAATTCACTCACCTTCCCAGCAGTTCCCGCCCGATCTCACAATCGAGGCAGCGTTTCCGGTCGCAATAATTTTTTTTCAGCTCCAGCGCACCCTGCGTATCGGCGGAATTGCGGAGCTCCATCGCCTGGGCGGAAAACAGGCGCGTGACTGAATTCTCTTCGGCATTTATTTCTTCCAGCAGTGCGATCGCTTCATCGCAGTAACGTTCTTCTTTTTTCATTTTGCCGTACAGGAACTTCACCGGTGCCACCGTGTTGATGAGGATAACATCCGTTGCCTGCGCGCCGAGACGTTTCACGCATTCCTTCGAAGAAATCCTGAAACGGTAATGCGTGTCCCAGTAAGCGGACGCCTGCACATCGAAAAATGCTTCCAGCTCTTCCGCGGTTTTCATTTCCATGCACGCACGGAATAATTGCGTGCGCTGCGTGAGCAATGCCGCGAGCTGGGAAATGCGCAGCGTGGGAAAATTTCCCGGTCGCAGGCGCATGAATTTCCAGGCGTGCGTTTCGATGGACTGCAGGCTGTATTTCTTCCGCAGGTGACGGTACTCCCGCTGCAGGTCCGACATGTACGCATCCGTTGCCGCGTCATCAAGCAATCCCGCCTGCCCGAAGAGCAGCGCTTCGCCCTGGTGCGGCTGATCGGCGTGACGCATGAGGAGGCGGAACGGAAGCGAAAGCGCGAGACGGTGAAACGGTTCTGCATTCACGTTCATCCCGAAACGGTGCGCCAGGCGGCGGTAAAATGTTTCTTCCCAGTCATTGCCGCTGTGCAGCAATTCGGTCCTGATCTCGTCCGTTTTGCGTTCGAGCCGTTCCACGATCGCGCGACCGAGCATAGCCGCCACCGTGAACGAAGACGCGCCCGCCATCGAGCCCGCGCAAGCGAGCCGGTCTTTGCTGCCGCGCATTTCCGAATAACGCGTCCACAGTTTTCCCGGCACGCGTTCTTTCAGCTCGAGCGCAGGCAGCACATTTCCCCGCGCGGAGATCTCCCGGTCGGCTTCGTACACCACGTGCAGCACGACGTTGCCGTACGCTTCATCCTCCTGGTGCCGGTGCTTCATCCAGTCAGACGCTTTCACATGTATCTCCACGTTGCCCGCCCACAGCTGATCGCCGATGCGCAGCTTCGCGTTGAAAAAATCCGGACCGGAAAAAATATTGTGTTCGCCCGGGTAGATGATCTCGAGTGCGCGTCCGTCCGTCACGCGCAGGTTGGCCGGGTTGAACTGTCTCGTGCGCCAGATATGATGCAGGAATTCTTCGGTCATGTTGCTTTCTTCTGAAAAAGGGCGCAAAGAAAACGGGAGAGAACCCTGTGAGCAAGCAGCAAACGGTTTTATCCGTATATAAACGACAGCAAACGTTTACAATTAGACAGTATCAAATAGTTTATTTAGCCCAAAAACATACAGTACTACTTGATTTACTCTATGAAGAAAAGTAGATTTGTTTTAGTCTGTAAAACATCAACCCGATAAACACATTTATAAATGAAAAAATATTATATCCACGATGGTAATAACCAGGATGGGCCTTTCAGCATTGACGAGCTTAAGGCTAAGAATATTAATAAAGACACCCCTCTTTGGTATGAAGGTTTGGAGAAATGGACAACGGCTGGGAGTGTAGCTGAACTTAACACAATATTTCGCGCCCCTGTACCCCCACCCTTTGAAAAGCAAAATTTATCCACCCCACCTCCCTTAACTAAAAAAGAACCGGTCCAGAGTTCCAAGGCTCCTTCTCAGACATCACCCAAAGCCAAAAACCCTACTGGTATTATTTTATCTATAATTGGAGGAGTGCTTTTACTAATTCTCATTTTTTCAGCGATACAAAAACACATAGGCTCAGATCACTCTTCTGGGCCAAATTCCACCAATTATCAGGAAACCATTAAATCAGCCGAAGAAATCGAACGGGAAAATCCGGCGCAGTTTCTTGATGCCGGCGGTACATATAATCAGAACTTCTGGGGTGATGCTATGAAAATTCACGGAAATGTAAAGAATAAAGCTACAGTTGCTAACTATAAAGATGTCGTTATCGAAGTAGTGTTTTATTCAAACACCAACACAGAATTGAGTCGTGAACGATATAAAATATATGATTTTTTTCCGGCACATTCAACAAAAGCCTTTGAACTGAAAATAAACAGACCGGCTGCCTGCACAAAACTTGGATGGACAGCGGTAGATGCAACTCCGTATTAGAAGAATCGTGTTGCTGTTTCAATTTTAATACAGTCTTCATTCCTTCATTGAACCCTGCTATGAAAACACCATTTCGAATTTTATTACCGATCATCCTGATACAGTTCATTTCCTGCGGACCAAGCGCACAGGAAAGAGCTGAGGTCGAAAAAGCCAAAATGGACAGTACGGCACACGCTACCATCGATGCTTCCCGGCGGAAGAACGACTCAATGGTTTCAAGCCAGGTAAACGTGCTTGATTCTGAGATCGTGAAACAACAGCGGGAAATTTACCGTTTGGAAAATGATCCCGATTATTTGTACGTCAAAACCAGGCTCGCCACCGTAAGGGCCAGAGTTTCTACCGGCGGAAGCTATGGCTGGATCGATAAGGATGGGAAATTCTGGGAAGGAAAAGATGCCAGCGCAGCCTTTGATGCGGCGGCAAAGGAAGAAAGCGATCAACTGAAGAAGATTGACGTGAAAAACGCAGAAATAAAATCATTGCAGGACCAGATACAAAACCTGCAGGCGTTGAAATCAGACCGATAGTTTTTTCGTCGTAACCTTCGGATTCCAGTAAAGGATAAGAACCGGATACGGGGTAGATCTCGGGGTCACACGGAAAACGATCCAC
>DASTSF010000088.1:0-4941 GCA_035760825.1 Bacteroidia bacterium | reverse complement strand
GAAATGATCACCGGTATCGACCTGGTGAAAGAGCAGATCAACGTGGCGGAAGGGAATGCACTTTCGTTCCGCCAGGAAGACCTGAAGATCAATGGTCATGCTATCGAAGTGCGCGTGTATGCGGAAGACCCGGCGAACAATTTTTTACCGGATATCGGGAAGCTCGTTACGTACCGCCGTCCGCAGGGAACAGGCATCCGCGTTGACGACGGGTTCGAGGAAGGGATGGACATCCCGATCTATTACGATCCGATGATCGCCAAGCTCATCGCCTGGGGAAAAGACCGGAACGAGGCGATCGAACGGATGCTCCGGGCCATAGCCGAGTACCGCATCACCGGGGTGGAAACGACACTTTCTTTTTGTCGTTTTGTGCTTGAACACGAGGCATTTAGGTCTGGTAATTTCGATACGCACTTTATAGGTAAATATTTCACGCCGGACAAGCTGGCAGATCTTTTCGCGGACGAATACGAGATTGCCGCGATCCTGGGCACGGGCTTCCTCGAAGAGGAAAAAAGCAGGGTTTCGGGCAAGACAGAGGCGCCGCCGGCCATCTCGGCTTGGAAGGTCAACCGCTCGCGGTGAGGATTTTAACAATTGGCAGGTTAACAATTATTCTCAGCCGGGTTTGTAACTAAAGGCGGGATAAAGGCGTTATGGAACCAAATATTGGCACATCGTTTGAACTAAAACCAGTGTCATGAAAAACGCGCTTCTTTCCATCATTGCTGTTTTCGGGTTTTCCGGCCTGTTTTCGCAGGACCTGGCAGTGGGCGATATTTCCCAGTACCCGAAAGACATGGTCGTCATGACTTCCGATCAGTCGGGCGACACCACGGTTCACGTGATGTATTACACCTGTGTGATCGTGGCGGAAAAAACATTCACCGATCCGAAAGAAAAAGCAAAGTGGGACCGCCTGAAATACGACGTGAAAGTGGCTTACCCGTATTCCGTGCTCGCAAAAATGAAGCTGGCCGAAATGGATTCGCAGCTGGCCCGCATCAGCGGTGAAAAAGAGCGGAAGGAGTACAACGAAAAATGCGAGAAAGAGCTGACCCGGCAGTTCGACTCGGACATGCGCAACCTCACGCATACGCAGGGAAAAATTCTCTTCAAGCTTATCGACCGTGAAACAGGTTCCACTACTTATGAGCTCATCAAAGACCGGCGTGGCTCATTTTCTGCCTTCATGTGGCAGGGCGTGGCGGTCGTTTTCGGAAATAACCTCAAAGATGATTACGATCCCGACGGCGAAGACGCCAATATCGAGCAGATCGTGCAGCTGATCGAGCTGGGGGTGATCTAAAGTTCCGGGTTCAACATTTGAAAGCGGAGCGGCGAAGCTCCAGGATTTCTATTTTTTTCAGATCTCTTTTCCGTCAATGATCACCTTCTCCACGAGGTTGCTGCCGAAGGCATACGGCAGGTAATCCGGGGAGGGAACAGGCCTGGTGATGATGAAGCTGGCTTTCTTGCCGGCGGTAATGCTTCCGTGTGTTTCTGAAATTCCCATGGCATACGCGCCGTTGATCGTCGCGGCGTTGATCGCTTCCGCGGGTGTCATCTTGTGCGCGATGCAGAGCAGGCTCACCATCTGGTTCATGTTTCCCGACGGGCAGCTGCCGGGATTGAAATCGGATGCCACGGCGACGGGAAGTCCGGCGTCGATCATTTTCCGTGCAGGTGGCCAGGGAAGCCCGAGGAAAAAGGCGGCGCCGGGCAAAAGCACGGGCATCGTGTCCGAATTTTTCAGCGCGGCGATTTCCCCGTCACCGATGTATTCGAGATGGTCCACGCTGATCGCGCCTGTTCGCACACCGGCCTGCACACCGCCCGAACAGCTCAGCTGGTTCGCGTGCACTTTCGGGATCATGCCGTGCTTTTTTGCGGCTTCGAGGATGCGCACGGACTCTTCTTCCGTGAAATAATTCCGTTCGCAGAACACGTCGCAGTAATCGGCGAGCTTTTCGGCAGCAATGGCCGGCATCATCTCGTCGATGAGCAGGCGGATATAGCCTTCCCTGTTGTTTTTGAATTCTGCGGGAATGGCGTGCGCGCCGAGGAACGTCGCTTTCACGGGAACCGAAGCGCTTTCTTTCAGCCGCCGGATCACGCGCAGCATCTTCAGCTCGCTTTCCATATCGAGCCCATAGCCGCTTTTCATTTCAATCGCGCCGGTGCCGAGCGAAATGACTTCGTCCAGGCGCGATGAAGCAGATTCAAACAGCTCATCTTCGCCCGTGCTGCGCAACTTCTTTGCTGAATTGAGTATGCCGCCGCCGCGCAACGCGATCTCTTCGTAGCTGAGTCCGCGGATGCGGTCCACGAATTCTCCTTCACGGCTTCCCGCGAAAACGAGATGCGTGTGCGAATCGCACCAGGCCGGCAGCACGTAGCCTTCATTCGCGTCGATCACGTCGAGTCCCGACCAGTCGGATATACCCGGCCATGTTTCCATCGTGCCGTAATCCACGATCACGCCGTCTTCGGCAGCGAGCCACGCGTCTTCCGTCACCGGCAGCTCCGCCATTTCCTTCCCGGAAACTTTTTCCACGTTCGGTTCGCGCGTGTTGACAAGTCCGCGTATGTTTTTGATAATTAATTTGCGCATGATCGGATGAATAATGATAGAATTGCCAAATCTACGATGGCAACGAAAATTATCCTGCATCGTCTTCTTATAAAAAACATGAAAAAGATTTTTTTACTGCTTTTGATTTTTTCAGCTGCTGCCGCAAATGCGCAGGACAGCACGATGGCACCCGCGCATCACCGCCGCGCGCCCAGACCCCTGCGCGCCTTCCTCGGTGATACGATCGTGCAAAAAGGAATGAATGAGATCGGCATTAATATCGCGCCGGTGTTCACGACGCTTCTCGGGGCTTACCCGGATAATGAAGTGACGTGGACGATTTATTACAAGCGCAGGCTGCAAAACCGTTTGACCTTCCGTGCGGGCCTGTTTGCGCGGAACGAACAGTACAGGTGGCCGGACGAAGGACAGGACAACGTTTATTATCTCGTAACCGATTCGACGCGCATCATGAATGTGCTGGACATCAGCCCGGCAAAACGTTACCAGCTGCATGCGGGACTTGAGCTGCGATCGAAAGCGCAGAGAAGATGGTCCGGCTTTTTCGCGTTCGACGTCTTCGGCGGAATGAGCTTCCGGCATGTGGCGTTGTACGACATCCGGCAAACGCGCGAATCGAACGGTTCCTGGTCCGAATCAGCGATGATCGTAAACGGTGGTGGATCGCCCATTTATGTGCATGCCACTGAACGTACCTGGTACGCCGGCGGGAATCCCTGCGTGGGTCTTACGTATGCGTTCAACAGCAAGTGGAAACTGCTCCTGCAGACGGGAATTTATTTCTATTTCGAGAGCGGCGATCATTACACGCGCGACGAGTTCGGCCAGAATCTTATCAATACAAAGCGTACGGATTTCAACTTCGACAGCCCGGGACTTTTCAACCAGTTCGAGATCGTTTACTCGTTCTGATCAGCCGGCGTTGATCTTGCTGTTATCGGGGCGATCGGCTTTACGCTGTTTTCTCGCATGGTTCCATTCGCGGCAATCGTCCGTCACACGGTCCAGGAAGATCGCGCCGCTCACCGACCAGAACATGCCGTTGTAATCCGTCTGGAAATAATTCTGCAGCACGCAGTAACGGTAACCCGCGAGGAAATTAATGCCGATCCAGCGCGTCGGCTTGAACCTCCCGGCGGGCGGCAGCTTGAAGGAAAGCGATAGTCCTGCACCGGTGGGAAGGAAGTCGCGTTTCGTGGTGTTGAGCAATTCATTGGTGGAACTGCTGTACACCTGGAAGATCGATTTGCCGAAACCGGCTTCGAACGGAACGCTGAATTCAACAAACTTGAAACGGAAAACGAACGGTTCGAAATACATCGTCCCGAAATAAAGATTGCGCTTTCCGGTATATAGCGGTCCCGACGTATCCACCGCGAGGCTTTTCAGTTTGTCCTTCAGGAAATAAACGCCGACACCGACCTTGAACTTTTCATTGATGAGAACACCGCCGCGCTCGCCCCAGATGTTCACTTTTTTATCGCGTATGAATGAAAAACGCTGATCGAAATCGAACGCAGGTTTGACGGAATACTTTTTTGCAGGAATGGTTTGCGCGGAATCCTGCGCTTGCGCGCACAGGGAAAAAGTCAGCCAAAGGACAAAAAACGGAATACAACGCATTCCGCGGGGAAGCGCCTGCATCATCCGTTTGACAAGTGCTGGAAGAATTGGTTTAATGCCACAAACTGCCTGGGGGCGTGACACGTGAAAGTAGCTATTTTTGCCGATATGGCCGGGAATTCCATTGGCACCCTTTTCTGTTTAACGACTTTTGGCGAATCGCACGGGCCGGCTATCGGCGGCGTGATCGACGGTTGCCCGCCGGGTGTTGTGATCGACACGGATTTTGTCCGTTCCGAAATGCAGCGGAGAAAACCCGGGCAGTCGAAGATCGTCACGCAGCGGAAAGAAGAGGATGAGGTGGAATTCCTGTCCGGGATATTCGAAGGAAGATCGACCGGTACGCCGATCGGTTTCATTATCCGCAACACCGATCAGAAATCGAAAGATTACGATGCGCTGAAAGATATTTACCGTCCTTCCCATGCCGATTTTACATACGATGCCAGGTACGGCGTCCGCGACCACCGCGGCGGCGGGCGCTCTTCTGCCCGGGAAACGGCAGCGCGCGTGGTGGCCGGAGCTATTGCGAAGCTGTTCATTTCCCGTTACGGGATCTCCGTGGAAGGATGGGTATCGCAGGTGGGGAAGATCGTCCTCGGAAAAAATTACACGGAGCTCGATCTTTCGGCTGCAGAAAATAACATCGTGCGTTGTCCCGACGAGGAAACGGCACGTGAAATGATCGCTCTCATCGAGCAGACGAGAAAGAACGGCGA
>DASTSF010000087.1:0-6074 GCA_035760825.1 Bacteroidia bacterium | reverse complement strand
TCCACGCACACGTTGCCCGGTGGCGAGTAGCAGGGACTGTTGATCGTCGGCGGCACCTGGGCCGATCCGGGAAAATTCATGGAAAGCGTATCGATGAGCACACCGAAGCTGTTGAAGATCCCGACGGAAGCCGGGTTGTCGTAGGGCGCCTGCCCGTTGAGACAGTCGCGGTAAACTTTCAGTGTAATGCGATAGTTGTTGCCGCCGAGACAATCGTAAAAGATCTCCCCGCCGACTATATGCGTGGCATTAATGTCATTCGCGAAGAAGACAAGAAAGAAAACCAATATGTAAATACGCCGCAGCATAGGCCGGGTAATAACCTTTTTCCAGGCGTTCCTCGGGGAGTTCAGGCAACGACTGCGTGTTTATTTCTGTGACAGCAACGTCACAAATCCGGTGAGGCTCTTGTCGCCTGCAACGTTCAGGATATAGAAGTAGGTTCCGTCGTGGAGCCCGCCCCCGTTCCAGTCGTTCTGGTAATCGGAGCTCTCGTAAACTTTTGTTCCCCAGCGGTCATAAACGTACAGCGAGCTGCCGGGGAATTTATCCAGTCCGTGGAAAACGAGGTTGTCGTTCGTGCCGTCGCCGTTCGGGGTGAAAACGTTCGGCGGAACAATCGCGCATTCCTGCAAGGTGACTGTAATCGTATCATTGGCGATGTTGCCGCAACCGTCGCGTGCTGAAACAACAAACGTGCCGTTTCCGCCCGGGGTGAACTGGTTGATCGTTCCCGACGGGTTCGGAACGGAATCCGCACCGGCCAACGTTCCCCAGGTGATGGTGTAAGGCTGCGACCCCCCGGAAGGACTGGCCGTCATCAACGCCGCATCGCCGTTGCAGAGCAGGAGATCGGGCGAAGTGGTGAGCGTGAACGGGGCCGTGTTCGGCAGGAAAACGTTAACAGTATCAACGCCCACAGGCGTGCCGCACTGGTCGCTCACGGTAACGACATAGCTCGTCGTCGTCGTCGGGGAAACGGTGATATCAGGCGTTGTTGCACCGGTATTCCACGAATAGGTGTATGGCATGATCCCGCCGGTTGCATTACAATACAACGTAACGGCCGAAGAGCTGCACAGGGATGTATCGTTGCCTGCGTTTGCGGTAATGTTGTACGCGTCGCTCAGGTACAGCGTGAGACTCGTCACGCTCTGCACGCAGGGGCCGCTGACGTTCGACGTGAGCGTGAATGTTTCCAGTCCCTCGGGAATTCCGTCCTGCTGTGCCTGCACGCACAGAACAATGGAATCCTGGCCGGGCTGGAAGATAACCTGGTTCGGGATCTGCGGAATGATATCAACGCCGTTGGTCGCTGTACCGCCGATGGCCAGGTCGACCGTGTCGGGCTGTGATGTGCTCCCGGTGCGTGAAAGGATGAGACAGGCCTGTCCGCATCCTTCGTAAAGCGTGGAATCGTTCGTGCTTCCGTAGCTGATCTGCGTGGAAAGGTTGACGGTCCCCGTGGTGAATGAACCTGCCTGCAGGAAAACGCCCCCGTCGACGATGCCGTCGAGCGCGTCGGCGCAGGCCAGCTTGATGTGATACGTTTCGCCGCACTGCACGGGATATTTCGCCTGCAGAACGGTTGTGAACCCGTCGTACTGCACGGTGGTTCCCGGCGGATTTTCATTGTCGACGTAATATTGCGAATTCACGTTTGCGTTGACGTTAAGTGCCGTCACCGGTGTGGTGGTGCTCGGGATAAGCGCGATGTTCGTTGGCGCCAGCGGGACCGTTACGCCGCTGAGCACGAAAGCGAATACGTCAGCGAAGCCGCCGGAAACGTATTCCATGTATTCATCCGTTCCGAAAACGTAATTGAATTTCACCGAGTCGGCCATCGGGATAAAATCGAATTCGAGCACGCAGGCGTTGAAGGTCTGGCAGCCCGCGACGCCGTCGAGGTAGGTGTCTCCCGGCTGGCCGTTGTCAACGCCGGCGCCGGATGAATTGTTCGGTCCCTGCGGGCCATTGCCCGAACCATACGTGGGGTCGTTCGCAAGGATTGTTCCGTTGGTCATCACTACGCCGCTGTCGATGCCGAGTCCGGGCGTTCCGCTGTTCCCGCCGACAAATTTCCCTATCGCGTTCGCATAACCGGTATAGGTGATGTTGAACGCCTGGATGCCCGGGCCCAGCAGTACGTTCTGCACGAGCTGCGTCGGGGTGAGTGTATTGGTGGTGACGATCTGTGAGCGGAGAGCGGACGTTCCGGCGAAGAAAGAAACGATCGCGAGCAAGAACGTGAATTTGGGTAAAGACGTACGCATGTTGTAGAAATTAGAAATTACACGTGAAGCCGAAAAACAAAAATACACCTTTTGTGCTTGATTTTCAAGCTGAAAGCCAAATGCGCAGAAATCAACCGGTGAATTCTTTTTGCACGTCTTTTTATTGCAAATTCGTACCTCTTCTCAAATAAAAAATCGATTTCATCATGTCAGCACAAAAACAATTCATCAGCGGGAATAAAGACCGCTTCATCAACGAACTTTTCGAGCTCCTGCGCATTCCTTCTGTCAGCGCGGACCCCAGGCATAAAGACGATATGATCCGTACGGCGGAAGCGGTGAAAGCGAAAATGGAAGCGGCAGGCGCGACGAACTGCGAGATCTGCCCGACCGGCGGCCACCCCGTGGTTTACGGTGAAAAGATCATTGACCCGAAGCTGAAGACCGTGCTCGTGTACGGGCATTACGACGTGCAGCCGCCCGATCCGCTGGACCTCTGGACAACTCCGCCGTTCGAACCCGTGATCCGCAAAACAGACATCCATCCCGAAGGCGCCATTTTTGCACGCGGCTCCTGCGACGACAAAGGCCAGATGTTCATGCACATCAAGGCGCTCGAAGTGATGCTGAAAACGGATTCGCTTCCGTGCAACGTCAAATTCATGATCGAAGGTGAAGAGGAAGTCGGCTCGGCGAACCTTGCATCATTCCTCGAAAAAAACAAAGCGAAGCTGAAAGCGGACGTTATCCTCATTTCCGATACGTCCATTCTCGCCAACGATACGCCGTCGATCGATGTGGGACTTCGCGGGCTCGCCTACATGGAAGTGGAAGTGACCGGGCCCAACCGCGACCTGCATTCCGGTGTTTACGGGGGCGCTGTGGCCAACCCGGTGAACGTGCTCTGCCGCATGATCGCCTCGATGCACGATGAAAATTTCCACATCACCATACCTGGTTTTTACGACGACGTGATGACGCTTTCCGATGCGGAACGTGCCGATCTCAACCGCGCCCCGTTCAACCTCGATGAATACAAAAAAGATCTCGGCATCGGCGACGTCCAGGGTGAGAAAGGATACACCACGCTCGAGCGCACCGGCATCCGCCCGACGCTCGATGTGAACGGCATCTGGGGCGGCTATACGGGCGAAGGCGCGAAAACCGTGCTGCCGTCGAAAGCGTACGCAAAAATTTCCATGCGCCTTGTCCCGAACCAGACGTCCGACAAGATCGCCGCGATGTTTGAAAAACATTTCAAAAGCATTGCGTCGGGAAGTGTGAAGGTGAAAGTGACGCGTCATCACGGCGGAGAGCCGGTGGTGGTGTCGACCTCTTCCGATGCCTATCTCGCTGCGGCAAAAGCGATGGAAGAAACGTTCGGGAAAAAACCGATCCCTACACGCGGGGGCGGGTCCATTCCCATCGTTGCGCTGTTCAAGAGCGTGCTCGGTCTCGACTCGGTGCTTTTCGGCTTCGGCCTCGATTCCGATGCGCTGCATTCGCCGAACGAACATTACGGCGTGTTCAATTACATGAAAGGAATTGAAACGATCCCGCTGTTCTACAAGAATTACGCGAACGGGAAAAACTGAACCGGGAAAAGATGAAAAGCCGGCGGTTGCATTTACCTGCGATCGCCGGTTTTAAATTTAATTGTGAATTGCCGCCGGATGACGGTTTGATGTTTGCGGAGATCAGCACAGTCCATTTCATTCGCATTCATTAACAAAACACTTCGCTTCATGAAACGTTTCCGCTTCTGCGTTTTTCTTTTTCCGCTGTTCTTTCTTTCCTCGTGCAAGGTTGAACCCGTCGTCCCGAAAAGCGTGGAGAATGTGAAGTTCGACCGGATCGATCCGCTGAAGGGAATTGTCGTTCTCGACATGGGACTGCGCATCAACAACCCGAATAAATTTTCCATCACCGTTTATCACCTCGACGTCGACATCACGGTGGGCGGTGTTCCGCTGGGAAAAGTAAGTATGGACGACAAATTCAAAATCAGGAAGGACACGGAAGAAGTGTATCCTGTGAAAGTGAACGCGCAGATCAGGGATATTATCACCGGCATTCCCAAACTGCTGGCTGCGGTCCAGAAAAAGCAAACGGACGTGACGGCGAAAGGATCGATCAAAGTGGGATCGGGCATTTTCCGGAAAATATTCCCGTTCGATATCGATCAGAAAAAAGTTCCGGCGGAGGATGCGAACAAGAAGTGAAAAGTTCCCGGCCGCCGTTTTCCTGTTTCCTGCTTTCGAATGGAAACGTCAGATGCCCATATCGCCGGTTTCCGCCTGCACCGCATAATCTGCCGCGCTGTTGCGCGGATCCTGGTTGAGCATTTGTGAAAGGATGCGGTAAAGTTCCGGCAGGCGGTGGCTGAAATCCACCGGCGATTCGAAAAACGTTTCGATCGAAACCGCAAAAAATTCATGCCTGTTCGTGAACGCGTATTTACGCAGGAAAACTTCCGTGCGGTCTTTTTTCGCCAGCTCTTTTTCCGCCTCGGCATCGTACGGGAACAGTACCTGCTTTACGGCATCATCTTCCTTCGCGGCGGTCAGGAACTCGATAAAAAGCTGGTGCCCGAATTCGTGCAGCCCGACATTGAAATTATCGCTTCCGTTCCTGTATCCTTCTTCGTAATCTTTCACGGAAATGAAAAGCGTTCCGGAAGGAGATGTGGCGCCTTTCATCAGCGGACCTCCCGCATACAGGCGAAAATTTTCAGGGTACAGCCGTATCGTTTCGATGCCCGTCAGCCAGTCTTTGCTCATGCCGAACGTCAGCTGCGCCGCGGTTGCACAAATGTGTATGCGGATCTTTTCGTCGGGTTCATAACCGTTCTCTCCTTCGAACTCTTTTTTTGAATAATGATAAACGACACGGTCGATGAATTTTTCTTTTCCGCCCGGGGAGAGCCTGCGGAAATAAACAAAATCGTCGAGTAGGGTCAAAACTTTGTCGCGGAATTCCTTCCCGTAACGGAGATCGAGCACCGCTTTGCTGTCCGCAACGTCGCTCACGGCTTCTGCCGTTTTTTTCAGTCCCCACCCGATGACATACATGAGGCCGATCGCGCCTCCTCCAATTCCCAGCAGGACAAGCAGGACCTCGGGGCCGCTCAGCTTTTCCGTTAGCAGGATGTCGGTTAGGGTCATGGAATGCAAATGCAGGTTGATGAAATCGTTGCGGCGCGTCAGCTGAGATTTTCCACGACGGGGAAGATGAGCGCCGGGCTGAGGAATTCTCCGGCACGGTCGGAACGCGACATGTAACGCATCACGCCGCTGCGGTCGACGAGGAATGACGCAGGCAGCGCATGGCCGTCATTGGTTTCCGCTTCTTTCTCCTTTTCATTTTCGCGGAACAGGATGCCGTATTTGTACGCGACTTCTTTTTTCGTATCCGCGAGCAGCATGTTCTTCCACCCGAGGCGCTCCATCATCGCGCGGTTCGTTTCCGTGCTTTCCGGGCTGATGCCGATGGTGACGATGTCCTTCGCGAGGAATTTTTCACGGTTCTGCTCGTACATGCGGATCATGATGTGGCAGGTGGGACACCAGTCGCCGCGCACGAACACGAGCAGCACGTGATTTTTGCCGCGGAAATCAGAAAGCTTTACCGGCTTTCCTTCGATGTCCGGCAATGAAAAATCAGGGGCGGGTTTTCCCGTTTCTGCCGGGGAATCTTTTTTCGTTTTTGACCTGCGCTGGAAAAACAGCACTTCGGGAATTACGCCGCGGAGGATGAACGACATGAACAGCATGGGAACTGCGGGAAGGACCCAGCCCCGCCAGTCGGAAGGATGCTGCATCCCGGCGAAAATGTAGACGG
>DASTSF010000086.1:0-23730 GCA_035760825.1 Bacteroidia bacterium | reverse complement strand
AATGGGCGCTGTAACTTTCTTCAGGTGCAGGCGGGCGGCAAGGAGCCGGCTGAAATTTCCCTTGATGAACTGGACGGCTTCTTCCGTTGCGTTTTCGTTGAGCACCGGGCAATAAATCGATCTTGTTTTCATTGGATTTGGTTTTTGGTGAAACAAAAAACCCCGGTCGTCGTGACCAGGGTTGGAGAATGCAAAAGGAGTCCTGGTCACCCGTACAGCAACATATAATTGAAGAAGTAATTAATGACCAGCGATGATCTCATTTTAGTGCGGAAATAAAAAAGCCTCCTGTTTCCGGGAGGCCTTCGGTATGATTTTGTAAGCGAAAATCAGCAACGGCCCCCTGCAGCAATTGTATAAAAATTGCCGTAGCAGAACATATTATTGATGATCGCATTGATTTTCATGCCGCAAATGTAAAGATGTTTTTTTCGTATTTCCAAAAAAAGCTGGCGGCAGGCGGGTCCTGCCATGTGTCCCGCCTTGTAAAAATGTTTTAAATTGGTTTGTGCCGCCCCGGCGCAAAGCCAGAAACCGTTACACCTGATTCAATATTTTACATGAACGTACAGGAACAGATCAAAAAGTATATTACCAGCCAGCCCGAACCCAAACGCAAGGATATGCAGGAACTGCACCGGCTCATGCTCCGGGTGTTGCCAAAATGTAAATTATGGTTCGACAGCGGCAAGAACAGCGAGAATAAAACCGTCAGCAATCCTACTATCGGGTACGGATTTCAAACAATAAAATATGCGAATGGAAAAACCAGGGAGTTTTTTCAAATCGGGATTAGCGGGAACAAAACCGGGATCTCCGTCTATATACTTGGTATAAAAGACCGGACGTACATAGCCAAGACGTATGGAAAAAAACTGGGCAGGGCGAATGTGACCGGGTATTGCATCAGGTTCAAAACGCTGGACGACATAAACATTGACATACTTGAAGCAGCTATACGATACGGGGTTGAAGTTTCAGCCGGAGCGTAGCACCTGCTTGCGGAATGAATCCGTAATTTTTGTGCCTCCGGACCTTCGCAGCGAAAGAAACAGGCCACAGAGAGGATAAAGCCCCGGGGTTGACGGTGAAGATTCGGTCCGGGCCGCCGCCGGCCTTTCTTTCCCGTATGCCGTTTCCCGTTTTTTCCTACCTTTCTCCTCCCAACAAAAAACCCACAAATCCTAAAAACACACTATCATGATCGGAGCTATTCTTTTCGGAGTCTTTATCTTCTTCGTACTCCTTCTTTCTTTCGTCACCATCCAGCAGGGAATGGTCGGCGTCACCACGATTTTCGGAAAATACAACCGCGTGCTGCGTCCCGGGCTGAATTTCAAAGTTCCGTTCGTAGAGCGTGTTTACAAACGCATTTCCATCCAGAACCGTTCGGCGGAGCTCGGCTTCCAGGCCGTAACGATCGACCAGGCGAACGTCAACTTCACCGCCATGCTGCTGTATGCAGTTGTGAACCAGGATGAGCAGACGATCCAGAACGTGGCGTTCAAATTCGTTAACGATCAGAACCTTATGCAGGCGCTCGTCCGCTCCATCGAAGGTTCCGTACGTGCGTTCGTCGCAACGAAAAAACAATCTGAAGTTCTTTCGCTTCGCCGCGATATCGTGGAAGCGGTAAAGGAACAGCTCGACCAGACGCTCGAGGGCTGGGGCTATCACCTCATCGATCTTCAGCTGAACGACATCACGTTCGATGACGAAGTCATGCGCTCCATGGCGAAAGTCGTTGCCTCGAACAACCTGAAAGCCGCCGCCGAGAACGAAGGCCAGGCGCTCCTCATCACCAAGACAAAAGCTGCAGAAGCGGAAGGTAATGCGATCAAGATCGCGGCGCAGGCGGAGAAAGACGCAGCGCAGCTCCGTGGACAGGGCGTCGCCCTTTTCCGCGAAGAAGTTGCAAAAGGTATGAGCCAGGCAGCGAAGATGATGACGGACGCGAACCTCGACGCATCGCTGATCCTGTTCAGCATGTGGACGGAAGCCATCAAGAATTTCGCAGAGCACGGAAAAGGCAACGTGATCTTCCTCGACGGCTCCAACGAAGGCATGGAAAGGACCATGCGCCAGATGATGGCCATCGGGCAGATGGATCTCCGCGACAAAAAATAAATCACGCACTGCCGTTTGAAAAAGCGCGCGAAAATACGACCGGTGGAAACGGTGGGCAGAAGAGAGGTGGTGGACTTCCCCGACCTCGGCCTGTTCGGCCTTACCGCGAAGATCGACACCGGCGCAAATACGACAGCGCTTCATTGCCATCATGTACGCCTCGAAAACGGCGTGCTGCACTTCCGCCTGCTGGATGAATCGCATCCCGAATACCAGGACCGCGAGCACGTGTTTCAGAAATTCGAGCAGAAGCTCATCCGCAGCTCTTTCGGGGAACAGGAAATGCGTTACATCGTTCGCACACGCATCCGCATCGGCAAACGCACGATACGAAGCATTGTGTCGCTCACCGATCGTAAAAACATGAAATATCCCGTGCTGATCGGGAGACGGCTGCTCAAGCACCGTTTTGTCGTCGACGTCACGAAGCTCAACTCACTTTCTTCCACCAA
This sequence comes from Bacteroidia bacterium, assembly GCA_035760825.1. Taxonomy (GTDB): domain Bacteria; phylum Bacteroidota; class Bacteroidia; order Palsa-965; family Palsa-965. The sequence continues at coordinate 21,151 of DASTSF010000086.1, read as the reverse complement.
TCACTGATCTATGCGGATAGGAGTCCTTTCCCGTAACGCCAACCTTTATTCAACCAATCGCCTCGTGGAAGCCGGCCGCGAACGCGGACACGACATGCTCGTGATCGATCACCAGAAATGCGTGCTCGTGATCGAGCAGAACCACCCGCGGATCTTTTACAAAGGCGAAGAGCTCACTGGTGTGAACGCGATCATCCCGCGTATCGGCGCAAGCGTTACGTTCTACGGGGCGGCCGTCGTGCGCCAGTTCGAGCAGATGCGGGTTTTTTCCACCGTCGAATCGCAGGCGCTGGTGCGCTCACGCGACAAGCTGCGCAGCCTGCAGCTGCTGGCGAAAGCGGGCTTAGGCATGCCGAAAACCGCGTTTGCTTCGAGCCCGAAAGACATCGACAACATCATCCGCCAGGTGGGCGGAACGCCGGTGGTGATCAAGCTGCTCGAAGGCACGCAGGGCATCGGCGTCATCCTCGCGGAAACGCACAACTCCGCGAAGTCGGTGATCGAAGCGTTCCTCGACGTGGAAGTGAGCATTCTCGTGCAGGAATTCATCGCCGAATCGAAAGGCACTGACATCCGCGCGTTCATTGTCGACGGGCAGATCGTCGGCGCGATGCGCCGCCAGGGCGCGGAAGGCGATTTCCGCTCGAACCTTCACCGCGGAGGGAAAGCTTCGCTGGTGACTCTTTCCGCCGAGGAAAAAGCGACAGCGATCAAAGCCGTAAAGAAGCTCGGCCTCGCGATCGCCGGCGTCGACATGCTGCAGAGCAACCGCGGTCCGCTGGTGATGGAAGTGAATTCATCGCCCGGGCTCGAAGGCATTGAAGGTGCAACCGGCGTCGACATCGCCGGGAAGATCATCGAGTACGTGGAGCGGAATGAGTTTCATACACACCTGTGAAACCCGGCCGCATTTTTCTCCGTTATCCGCTGCCGCCTGCAACAAATAATTCTTAATGTTGAGTTTTGAATTCTGAATTCAGCATTCAAAATTCAAATGACCATGGGAAAACCTTTCCACATCCAGGGACAAACAGTAAAAGCGGGGGAGCACGCGCAGCTCATCCTGAACATTTACAAACTACCGACGCACACGCTCATCGAGATCCCTGTTTTCATTTTCAACGGGAAGGAACCGGGACCGACGATCCTTTTTCTCGCCGGTATGCACGGCGACGAGATCAACGGCATTGAAGTGGTGCGCCAGCTGATCAAGCGCGAGGATGTGCAGAAACCGCGCTGCGGCTGCATCGTGGCGATCCCCGTGATCAATATTATTTCCTTCCTCGCCGGCTCGCGCGATCTTCCCGACGGGCGCGACCTCAACCGCTGCTTCCCGGGCTCGAAGAACGGTTCGCTCGGAAGCCGTATTGCGCACGACCTGATGGAAACGATCATCCCGCAGATCGATTTCGGGTTCGACTTCCATACCGGCGGCGCAAAAATTTCCAACTACCCGCAGCTCCGTTGCGTGTTTGACGATCCGAAAAATCTCCGGCTCGGAAAAATATTCGCGCCGCTGATGGTCATCAATTCCCCTTTCCGCGACAATACGCTGCGGCAGGCGGCGGCGAAGCTCGGCAAGCAGATACTCGTGTTCGAAGGTGGTGAGTCGCGGCGTTTTGATTACGAAAGCGTGCGGGAAGGCATCCACGGCTGCGTGCGCGTGATGAATCATTTTGGCATGATCAAAGCGAACGTGGCGCAGAAAAGCACGGTGCTGCTGAAAAAATCAAGCTGGATACGCGCAAAAAGCTCGGGGCTTTTTCACACGACAAAAAAGAACGGCGGAAAAGTAAAAAAAGGCGAGCGCGTCGGCATCATCTGCGATCCGTACGGAGAAGTGGAGCACGAGCTCTTCGCACCTGCCAACGGTTTCATCGTCGGTGTGAACAACCAGCCCGTGGTGAACCAGGGCGACGCGCTGATCCATGTGGGAAGAGAAAAATAGTTTTGCCGGGGCTGTTCGGCTTTGGATCACCTTTTTCAATTGAAATTCCTGTTTGATCGCGGTAACCGGAACGACTGCAACCCGGAAGTTCACGGAGATCTTCAGTTATGTGCTGCCTGCACATTATGCAGCATCAGCCGCGCGATCGCTTCCGCCCTTACCTTCGCTTCGTTCGCTTTCGGCCCGGCGAAATTTTCATCCGTTGTTTCTTTCCACAACTTCAGCCAGCGTTCGAAATGATGCGCTTCCATTTTTGAAAGCCTGCTGAGCTCAATGTGCTTTTCCATCGGGTTGCCGCGGTACGATGCATTCCCGAAAAGAATGGATTCCCAGAATGAAACGATGAGCGGAATGTGTTTTTCCCAGGAAATAGGAATTACCGCGGTGAAAAAATGCCCGATGACAGTATCGTGGATCGCTTTTTTATAAAACAGCCCGACAAGCTGCTCAACGTCATTCCTGTTTTCAATGTCTTTCATGTTCTGCCCTTTCCCGTTGACAATCTTTCCGTTTTTTAATCTTTTCTCCCCCACCTTTTCCATTCATCTTCCGGCGTCGGAGGCGGCATGAACCGTTCGGGGTTTTCTTTTTCTTTTTTCTCCGCTTCCTCCGGGTTTACCTGCTGTTGTAATATCATCTCCTGCGGAACAGCCGGCGCATAGGCATTTTGGACGCGGATCAGTTCTTCCAGCTCGTCTGAAAAACGGCTGACAGTCTGCAGGTGGATAATGCGGACAATGTTGCTGATGTTGGCAATAAGCAAACCCATGGCGGGAACCACCGCGAAACAAAGGAAAATACATGCCGTCATTCCCTGTGAAAGTCCGGGGCGCGCCTGGCGTGGAATATAGTTCCTGCGCCGCATCTCATCACCGAGGCTGTCCGCCACCGCGTACGTCACCACGAACTGCCAGTAGAGATTGAACAGCGGGACGAACGTCAGCCACACATTCTGCGGTTCCATTCTCCGCGCAGGCGGCTGCGTCAGCGAGAGGGCGCGGATGCAGACCACGTTCGACCATGCCGTAGTGCCCGCCCATCCCGCAAAAAGGACGAGCCACATGATCCCGTAAAAGCTGAGCACTGACATCTGAACGTAGCTGATCGCGCTGTAAAATTACTTCTCCCGGCGCTGAAACCGCGCTTCCTTATTTTTCATCTTTTTTATCCGGCTTCGGCATCCAGGGAGAATATTCCGGCGGAACCTCGCCATAGCTGCTTGTATTTCCGGGCAGCGGCGTGGAGCGGTTCTTCATGGATGACGCGGTGTTCTTTTGCTGATGATGAACAATAGCTGCCGGCGGATAGCTCACGCCGGCTTTCGGGTAAAGATCCGCAAAAGGATTCGGAACTTCCTTCTTCGGTGTGATCTGCCCGAACTGAAGCGTCGGATCCCGCTCTTTTTCCAGACGCTCGCGGTACGCCTGCATGCGGTCCATGTGCCTGTACATGCAGAACGCGACGACCATCGAGCCGATGAAACCGATCCCCGGGTGAATGGGAAAAAAGAGACGTACGAATGTAACGACCACGACGGCGATGCAGGCAATGATCCCTGTTTCCAGCGCGGGGCGGTTCTCTTCGCTCGACCACTTCCGCCGCGCATATTCTTTCGCAAGTGAATTCGAAACGTTGAACACGGCAATGAATTGCCACACAAACCCGAACAACGGGATCAGCGTGAGCCAGACCAGCGCGGGTTCCGCCGTCCGCGAATAAACAGGGCACGCATCCATCGTGTTGTTCATGGAGCGCAGCCACAGAATAGTCATCGCGAAAACAAACCCGATGTCGATCAGGACAAGAAGTACAAACAGCCAGCCAGGTCCTCCTATAATTCCGAACATATCCGAAAGATAGGTCGTTTAAAACGGCTCTTCACGCTTGCTGAAGAAACAGGCGCGCTATCCGGGAATGATCTATTTCCCGGCGACAGTCCGGGTACGTTAACCGCTATCGCGACAGGTCGAATTACGGACGCAACAGCAGTAACCGTAGTATTGGAAAGTGCGTCTTTTACTGTCAGCAGAACGGAAAAGAGGGTCAGAATTTTTTCCCGGCTTTTTTATTGAACAACAATCTTCGTGACACCCGTTTTCTTTCCATCGGAATAAACGGTGAGGAAATACATGCCGCTGTCGAGTGTATTCCGCGCGAACGTGTACGAGCTGGTGGTAAAACTTTCACTGCGCACCACTCTTCCGGCTGCATCGGTAATGACAAGCTGGTTTTGCTTGCCGGCATATTGCTGCGGAAGAACGATCGTTGTCGATTCATCGAACGGGTTCGGGAACGCCGAGATGCCGGATGTGGAATTTTCATGCACCGCCGTCGGGACATTATTCCAGATGGTGTTCGACGTAGTGTTCGTAACGACCGCCGGGTTGAAATCGAAATAAATGTACCCGGTGTTGTCGATCGTGCTGCCGGGCGCCGTGTTGGGCCTGACCTTCACCCGGTATTTGACAAAACCGTTGCTTCCTTCGGAATCATGGTTGCTGTCGGGAAGAAGAATGTTGTAAAAATCAAAACGCATGACGCCGTTGCCATACATTTCGAACGAATACGGATGCGAAGACGCTCCGGGAATCACCGTTACCGGATCGAGATACGGGGAAAGCGTATCGATAACATAAATGTTGAACGCCGTATCCGTTCCTGTATTCTGGAAATGGATCGTGTACGAAAGAACGGAATCCGAAGGAAGGATATTCCCGAGCGAATCCATTCCTGCAGCATAACATGTTTTTTCATTCGGATCATACGATGCGATGATGTGACTGAACGCGTCGTCTCCGTTGTCTACGGGCGTAACGTCACTGGCGTTGGGATTGATCGCGGCCGAATAGAACAGCGGTCGCCCGATCCATCCTCCGTTCTGTATCGTGGGAACCTGCAACGTGGCGAGGAGCATGTGAGATTCTCCGGGCTGCAACGTTCCTGTATTCCATTCCAGGTAAGCCGGCTGGTTGACGGAGGGCGGCGCGGAAGAAGATACATAGGTGAGAATGGAATCGAAAACAAAGTTCACCGTCGTATTGGAAACGGGAACCGTTCCCACGTTCTGGTAATAGATCGCGGCAGTCTGCAAAAATCCTGCACGCGGTGCCTGGTAGAAGGAAAGCGAAACGCGGAGGTCCTGGACGTTTGCAGAATCCTGGCGGGCGAAATCCATCCCGGGAATGGTATCATACAATGCAGGAATGCTGATGACACGCGTGCTCGTCGCGGGGCAAAAGCCTGTTGTGTACGGCGACATCCAGTTGAAGTTCGAATATTCGGTCTGTGTACCGGTCGTGGTAACATAAGCTGTGTACATCCCGGAAGAGTCTGACATCGCATACACCTGCGCAGGATAAAAAGGGACATACTGATTGGCGATCGGCATGTCACCGGCGTCAAAAACGCAGTTCGAATTAATGTCGGCATATATTCTTCCGGTTACGATCGTCGCGTTGATATTCGCAACGAAAACAGAACCCTGCGACGTGCAGCCGGAATTGTCGGTCACAGTAACGGAATACGCGCCGCTCGTAAGACCGGTAATGGTGTCCCCGCTCATGCTGTTCGACCATGCAAACGTATAGGGCGGATTTCCGCCGCCGGCCCACGCATTCGCCGAACCGGATGAATTCCCGTTTGCAGGCGCCAGTTGCTGTACGCCGAGATAAAGCTGCGGTGGCTGCACCAGTGTGACGGACACGGAAGACTGGCAATTGTTCGTGTCGGTCACCGTGCAAAAATAAGTCCCGGAGGGAAGTGCGCCCGCCGTCGGCGTCGTCTGCACGGGCTGCGTGTTCCAGGAATAAGAATACGGTGGTGCGTTGCCGGTTACGTTCGCTGTCGCCGATCCGTTCGTGGAACCGTAGCAGGAAGGATTGGTTACACCGCTCAGCGTAATGACAGGCCCGGTGGCATTGCTCACGGCGCCCTGCCCGGAATTCGAGCATCCGCCGGCATCCGTTACTGTTACGGAATACAATCCTGCGGATACATTGAAAAGCGTATCGTTCGTGCTGTTATTCCCCCATAAAAAAGTATACGGAGAAACGCCTCCTGAAGGTGTAACGCTGATCATGCCGTTGGTCTGGCTGCACGTGGCCGGGGAGGAATTAAAAGTGAGATTCAGCAGGGGCGCAATGAAAACCGTTACCACATCTGACGAAGAGCATCCATTGCTGTCGGTCACGGTAAACGTATACGTGGAGGTTGTGGCCGGTGAGACCGACGGAGAAAGCAGGTTCGAAAAAAAACCGGAAGGCCCGGACCAGGAATAGGTATAGGGCGGTGATCCGCCGCTGAGGCTCCCGGAAAGTACCGTTGTTCCCCCGGGACAAATGTTCTGATCAGGTCCGGCATTTGAAATCGGCGCCGGGTAATTCGGCACTGCGACTACGCCGGTCACGACACAGCCATGCGAATCGGTTACGGTTATCGTGTAAGAGCCCGAGGCAAGGTTGGTCGCTGTTGCGCTGGTTGCGCCGGAAGGCGCCCATGAATAAGTATACGGCGGAGTTCCCCCGGAGGGAGATCCGCTCGCGCTGCCATTCGGGAACCCGCACGTGGCGGGTACGCTGGACGTGGAGATCGAAAGCAGCGTCGGTTGCGTGATGGCAATGGTTGCCGTTGCGCTGGCGAGCGTAGCGTCGGTGGCAGTCACCGTATAGACTCCCGCAACAAGCCCGCCCGCCGTTGCGTTGGTTCCGCCGGAAGGCGCCCACGAATACGAATACGGCCCTGTTCCGCCGGAAGCCGACGCTGTCGCGGAACCATCGTTGCCTCCGTTACAAAGCACATCATTAAAGGACGTGATCGTAACGTTCACCTGTGCATTTGCTTTTTCTCCTATGAGAAATGCAGACAGCAAAACCAGGAAAACATGGGTGTATACCTGTTTCATGTGCGGGGATTAAGGGTTGTTAAAATTGTTTGCCAACAACAAATTAGAAAAAAGGGACGCACAAACAAAATGACTCCGGCAAATCCGGCCACGACCACTATCTTCACCGCGGAATTTATGTCGCACAACATCACAGTTTATACCGACGGCGCTTCACGCGGGAACCCGGGCCCGGGCGGATACGGGGTAATTCTCATGTCCGGGAATCACCGGAAAGAATTGTCGCAGGGTTTCCGGACCACGACGAACAACCGCATGGAGCTGCTCAGCGTGATCGTCGCGCTTGAATCATTAAAAGTTCCGGGAAGCCACGTGACGATCTATTCAGATTCCAGATACGTCGTCGACAGCGTGGAAAAAAAATGGGTGTTCGGCTGGCAGCAGAAAGGATTCAAAGGGAAAAAAAACGCTGACCTGTGGATGCGTTTCCTGAAAATATTCCCGAAGCATCACGTGAAGTTCGTCTGGGTGAAAGGACATGCCGACAACCCGTTCAACGAACGCTGCGACGAGCTCGCCGTTGCAGCCGCGCTGGGATCACACCTCCACGTCGATCACGGTTACGAGGAATTGCCGGAATAAATTCCTTCCGGCTTATTTGTCCGCGGTCATTTTCTTCTTCTCTTCGTCCAGCACACCAAGCAGATGCTGCATGTCTGCCTTGTCAGCCAGCATTTTTGCATACGCCGGCGATTTCTTTTTCGTGCTGTTGATCTTTTTCTGCAGGTTGTCCAGGCGTTTCGCGTAAACGTAATCGAGCGAGAAAATGATCGTCTGCGCTCCCTGGATCGCAGTGGGCGAATGGTTGTCCGTATAAAGCGCGTGCACCGCCGGGATCGCTTTTTCAGTAGCGGCAGGCGAACATTTCCTGACCAGGAAAGCCGTGTAGACGTAACAGAATTCGCGCTGCGTCACACCGTACAGCGTATTCATTGTTTTCTCGAACCAGGGCTGCTGCGCTTCCGTTCCGCAATGCGAATACGCATTGGCCACAGCGATCTTCATCGAACGCGCGGGATCGTTCTCGCGTTTTTTCGCTTCGTCCATCCCGGTATCGGGGAAATGATCGGCCAGCGCAACGAGCGCACGCGTGATCACGGTATAGGAACGGTCGTTGAGCGCATCGAGGTAAACGCTTTTCAGGTCGTCGCTTTTGCTGCCCGCATTGAGCGCCGAGATTGCCGCTGCACGCACCATCGATTTCTCGTCTTTTTTCGCGAGCGCGGTGAGCTTATCCTTCACATGGTCGGCATAATCGCCGAGCTCCTCGCACGCCATCTGGCGTATCGCCCAGAACTCATCGTCGAGCGCTTTCGTCACCGTCTGAACAGCAATTGCGGAATCCGGACCTGCCATCGCACCGTGTCGTGATGTGACCGGCTTGTTGTTCATCATCATCGTCACTTCTCCGCCGAGGCCTTCGGGCGCAAGGTTGTCGATTGCTTCCACGCGGTCGACGTACAGCTTCGAATGGTTATAGAGAAATGCCCATTCCTGCGCCGTGTGATGATCGATCTTGAAACAGGGAAGTGTTTTCTGCGCATCGACATTGACGAAATCAGGTTTCGCCGGGGAAGCAAACCAGAACGTGTCGCACGTCGATTTTACGATGCATTCCTCGCGTGTCACTTTATCCCCGTTGTACACATCCACGCTCAGCGGGATGCGGAACACGGGCGTTCCGTTGGAACGGTCCTGCGTCTGTTTGATGATCACGCGTTCTTTCTGGTTCGCTGCATCGTAATTGTAGGAAATGTCCAGCTCGGGGTGACCCGGTGAATAAAACCATTCGTTGAAGAACCAGTGCAGGTCCTGCCCCGTGGTTTCTTCGAACGCAAGCCGCAGGTTGTCCGCTTCGGCCGCTTTGAATTTATTTGTCTCGAGGTAAAGATGAAGGGACGCGAAAAAAGCATCGTCGCCTACGTACTGGCGAAGGAGATGAAGCACCTGGCCGCCTTTGTTGTATGAATGTCCGTCGAACATGTCTTCTCGGTCGGTGTAATAATACCGGATGAGCGGCTCGCGCTTGCCCGGATCATCCGGCGTGGCGTGACCTGCATTGGCTTCGTCGAGGTAGCCCTGCAGCGAATTATAATGTCCGTAATCTGCTGTCTCTTTTCCATATTCATGCTCGTCCCACAAATATTCTCCGTACGTGGCGAACGATTCGTTGAGCGGGAGGTTCGACCACGATTCGCAGGTGACAAGATCACCGAACCACTGGTGGAACAGCTCATGCGAAATATAATCTTCATACGTACGGTCGAGGTATTCGCGGTCATCGCGCTGCACGAAATCACCGTGCAGCGTTGCCGATGTATTTTCCATCGCGCCCGAAACGTAATCGCGTGCGCACACCTGTGAATATTTCGGCCACACGTAATCCACGCCGAGCTTTTTCGAAAAGAAGTCGATCATGTCCGGCGTTTTCCCGAAGGTCTGGCGCGCATACGGCTCGAACTGCGGCTCCACGTAATAGCTTACTTCCTTGTCGTGCCATTTGTCCTTCACGATCGCGAAATCACCGACGGCCATCATCACCAGGTACGGCGCATGCGGAAGGTCCATCCGCCAATGGTCCGTGCGTGTTCCGTCGCCGTTCTCCTTCGATTCCGCAAGAACTCCGTTCGAAAGCGTTTTGTATTTGTCTTCAACGCGCATGTAGATCTCGTCCGTCATGCGTTCGTTCGGACGGTCGATCGTCGGCATCCACACGCAATTGGATTGCGTTTCGCCCTGCGTCCAGATCTGTTTCGGCGAGTTCGGGTTCGATCCGTCGGGGTTGATGAAATAAAGGCCCTTGTCTTCCGAGATCGCTGCGCTGCCGCCGAGATCTTTCAGCTCGTCGGGTTTGGAAATGTAATCGATGAAGACGGTGTACTCCTGCTCTTTCGAAAACACGCGGCCGAGATCGATCTTCAGCTTTTTCTGATCATACGTATACTTGAGCGCCGTCGTATCGTCGGTCACCATGCCCGCATCGGAAATCCCGCGGTTGACCATGGCCACGCGTTTGATATCCATGCCGCGCGCATCCAGCTCGAGCGTGGAAGAAGGATAGAAATACGGACGCGCGGTGATCGTCGCTTTGCCGTACATGTAGCGCTTGTTCCAGTCGAAGCTGACGTCGAGCTTCGTGTGCAGCAGGTCGCTCACGCGCGTGAACGAAGGATTGTAATCGCTTCGCGATTCTGCGTTCAGGTTCGGATCGATCACCGGTTTGTCTGTCGCCTGCATGTGCGGGTTACGCGGACCGGGTTTCGAGGCGGTGGTTTGCTGCTGGTGGCCGCACGCAAAGAGAAAAACGAGGAGCGTGGCCGGGAAGATGTATTTATACATCGCGGAAAATTTTTTTACCTGTTAAAGGAGCGAGGCCAAAGTTGGCCAAATTTTATGTTAACACAAATCCTTCCGTACCTGTTTTCGACCGTTGCGCCGTTAAACAGGAATTCCGCTGCTTTCATCAATGAAAACACGGCGGGCCGGTTTTCGTTCCCGCGCTGTTGAAGAATGAATTCGCTTTCATCCCGCGAAGAATAAAGGCGGGCCGGAAATGCATTCACCGGAAAGCGAACGAATTCATGCACCTCTAAAGGGCCCCAAGTAAAAATTCCCCCTAACTTTGCCTGACGCCCACGCATAAATGGAAAAATCATCTTTTACAGTTACCGCCGGAAACAAGCAGCACAAGCTTGTCCTGGATGAAGCAGGAAAATGGACCGGCTCGATCGACGGAAAGAAATTTTCATGCGATGTCATCTCTTCCGGCCACGGACGATTCCACGTTATCCGCGATAACCGTTCGTACGAAGTCGAGATCGAGAAAGCCGATGTCGCGTCGAAAACGGTAACCGTGAAGGTGAACGGCCGCAGCTACCCGCTGCAGGTAAAAGACAAATACGACGAGCTGCTGCATTCGCTGGGAATGGACCGCACGTCGGGGGCGAAGATCAACGATCTGAAAGCGCCGATGCCCGGCCTCGTGCTTGAAGTAAAAGTGAATGAAGGCCAGGAAGTGAAAAAAGGCGACGCGATACTTGTCCTCGAAGCAATGAAGATGGAGAATATCCTCAAATCTCCCGCGGACGTGAAAGTGAAAAAGGTTTCCGTGAAGAAAGGCGCAGCCGTCGAAAAGAACCAGGTGCTCGTGCAATTTGCGTAGACAGGACGGAGAAAGGCAACAGGGGAAGAGTTGAAACGGATTGCAGAGACATTTCTGTAAGTGAACGTTCATTTCAATTCATAAACCGGGAGAAGCGATGGAAATCATCCACTCCATTCTCCTCCCTTAACACACATTCTCATGAACACTCGTCGCGAATTTCTTTTCAAAAGCTTTCTCGCAGGAATCGGCATTTCCTTCCTCGGGAAAAACTCGCTGAACGCCAACCCGGCGCAGGCAAACTTCCTTGAGCTCATCGAGGATTCAACAGGTCCGTACACGCTGCCCCTGTTGCCGTACGCCTACGATGCGCTCGAACCGACCATTGACATGCAGACGATGCAGATCCACCACACGAAGCATCACCAGGCGTATGTCAACAACCTCAACAAAGCGCTCGAAACGATCAAGGATGCCCCGTCGAACCTCGACGACCTGCTGAAGAATGTTTCGAAGTATCCCGCATCGATCCGCAACAATGGTGGCGGTCACTGGAACCATTCGCTTTTCTGGACGCTCATGAAGCCTGTTTCACCGGATGCGGTGAACATGCCCACGGGAAAACTTGCCGAAGCGATCAACAGCACGTTCGGCTCCCTCGATAAATTCAAAGAGCTTTTCGCCAACGCCGGCAAAGAACGTTTCGGTTCCGGCTGGGCATGGCTCATCGTGGGAAAAGACAAAAAGCTCGCGATCTGCTCCACACCGAACCAGGACAACCCGATCATGGACATCGCCGAAACAAAAGGCACGCCCATTCTCGGCATCGACGTGTGGGAACACGCGTATTATCTCAAGTACCAGAATAAGCGCCCGGATTACATCACCGCATGGTGGAACGTGGTGAACTGGGAAAAATCGGCGGAGCTTTTTGACAAAGCGTAAGCCCTGCATCTTTTTTTCCGGGTCATCGTTGATGTCACGCGCACAGGCGTGGAGGTAATTTCCCTGCCCATGTGAACGTGGAATTTTTTTATTTTTATTTTTCTACCTCAAAACCCAATGCGTTACCTCCTCTTCACGATGGCATTGCTGCTCCTGCTTTGCCGTGTCTCGCGCGCACAGATAGGTCTGCGTGTATTCAACTACCGCCCTACCGGCGAACTTGGCTTCGTGATGAAACCTTTGTTTTCTGCAGAACTCAGCTGCATCGCACCTTTTGAGGACGGCCGGTGGCGCACGCAATTCTCGCTCACGTATCTCCGCCTGAAACCCCGGATGGACACGTTTCCCGTATACGGGGTGGTAAGTTCCGGCAGCACGGGCACAACGGTTTATCCAGGTACGCAATCGTTTCAGAAATATTCCATCGTGCAGCTCAGCGGTGGCGGTGATTTTGCCTTCATTGACAAAGATCCTTTTTACGTATTCGCAGGCGCGGATATTGTTGTGGGCGGAGCCAGCGTGGAATACACCTCGCAGGTGCAGACGATCAAGGATGAAAGCTATTCGGGCGGAGGAATACTTGCCGGGTTCCGTTTCCGGCTGGGCGCCGAATACGATGTGAACGACCAGGTCGGAATCATCGCCAGCGCGAACAGGAATTATTTATTCATAAGCGAACCGGCCGGGTTGTACGGTGCCAACGATTATGGGATCGGCCTTCGTTATTCATTCCATTAATGCTGTCCGTCATGAAAAAACCAATCGCCTTTTTCGTCCTGTTCGCAATATGCCTTGTTTCCGCTTCATGCCGTAAAGCACTCAAGGATGTGAACGATTATTTTCCAAAAGTGAAAACCGTTTCCGCGACTGTGCAGGCGAATGGATCAGTAATGATCTCCGGAGAAATTGAATCCGACGGGGCAGACCCGATCCAGTACCTCGGCTTTTGCTGCGGGACACATCCGGATCCGCGCATCACCGACAACCAGGTGATCGTTCAGCGGGACGGGAACAGCTTTTCGGCTGTATTGTCCGGGTTCAGCGCCGATTCCGTTTATTATTTTCGCTCGTGGGCGGCAAATTCATACGGGTACGCTTACGGCAATGTCATCAGCCTCGACAGCATAGCCGCCGTACCTGTCACCCCGCCCTGCTCGTTGACCATGAACACGGTCGATATCGGGGGAAGCACCGGCACGCATACGTATTCCTCTGTAAGCACGCCCACAAGCTACATGGGTATCTGGCAGTTCACGGGGAATACAGCCACCGGGCCGACCGTCGATTTTTCATTCGGTTCCGCCATTGCGACAGGAATTTACACGACGACACTGAATACAAGTCCCGCAGCCGGCCAGGTATACGTCGACTTTACCGACGGATTTATCGGGGGGGCGCTGAACAGCGGTAGCAGCGTATACGTAAACACAGTCAGCCCGGGTGTCTATGATATTACGATCTGCAGCGCCCCGTGGCAGTATAATTCGTCCACTTTTTACTTCAAAACCCACCTCACGGCACCTCATTGAAGGCTTTTATTCTGCTGGTGCAGGGGCTTATTTTTACGTATCTTTGCAGACTAGAAACTACTCAACATGACATCTTTTATCATACTCGGTTTTGCGGGTTTAGGTGGCCCTGAGCTGATCGTAATTCTTCTTATCGTGCTGTTGCTGTTCGGTGGCCGTAAAATTCCTGAATTCATGCGCGGTCTCGGTAAAGGCGTAAAAGAATTCAAAGACGCTTCGAAAGGCGTGGACAGCGAGCAGGCCGACAAAAAAGACTGATCCCTTCCGGATCCCGGCACGGATTCTGAATTCTGCGTTCGGAAAAATTCAGCATTCTGCATTCAACATTCAGCATTCCCGTGAAGAACTATTCTTCTCTTTCATCTGTTCGTGAAGATCTTTCCGCCGGCAACATTTCCTGCGCGGAACTGGTAGAAGGCTACCTGCAGCGGATCGATGAGAAGAAGCACCTCAATGCTTTCCTCGAAGTTTTTTCCGAAAGCGCACGTGCCTCCGCGAAAACGGTCGATGCGAAGATCGCCGAAGGAAAAGCGGGCCGCCTCGCGGGAATGGTCATCGCGCTGAAGGACAACATCTGCTACAGGAACCACAAAGTTTCCGCTTCCTCGAAAATCCTGCAGGGATTCGTTTCTCCTTACAGCAGCACCGTCGTTGAACGGCTGCTCGCGGAAGATGCGATCATCATCGGGCGCACCAACTGCGACGAGTTCGCGATGGGTTCCTCGAATGAAAATTCCGCGTTCGGGAATGTGCGCAACCCGCACGATGAGCAACGCGTTCCCGGCGGTTCTTCCGGCGGTTCCGCCACTGCAGTTGCTGCCGGACTTTGTCTCGCCGCACTCGGCACGGACACCGGCGGATCGATCCGCCAGCCGGCTTCGTTCTGCGGGATTGTCGGAATGAAACCCACGTACGGACGCGTTTCCCGCTGGGGAATTATTGCGTACGCCTCTTCTTTCGACCAGGTGGGTCCGCTCACGAATAACGTCGACGATGCGGCGCTCATTCTCGAAGTGATCTCGGGCGCTGATGAATTCGACAGCACACTTTCCACGAAGCCTGTTTCCCCGTATTCGCAGGAAACCGGGCTGGCAGGCAAGCTGAAGATCGCTTATCTCGAAGACTGCTTCGAAAAAGAAGGTCTCGATCCTGAAATAAAATCGCGTCTCGAAACGATCATCGCGCAATTGCGTGAACAGGGACACACGGTGGAACCCGTGCGTTTTCCTTTCCTTGATTACCTCGTTCCCGCTTACTATGTGCTGACGACGGCGGAAGCTTCTTCCAATCTCGCTCGTTACGACGGCATCCGTTACGGGTACAGAAGTCCGAACGCAACGGACCTTGAATCGACGTACAAAAAATCGCGCAGCGAAGGTTTCGGCCCGGAAGTAAAACGGCGCATCATGCTCGGAACATTCGTGCTCAGCGCGGGATATTACGACGCCTATTACTCCAAAGGGCAGAAAGTGCGGCGCCTGCTCCGCGATAAAACGCAGGAGATCTTCAACACTTACGATTTTATTCTTCTTCCGACCACTCCCGGCACAGCGTTCGGTTTCGGTGCCAATTCCGCCGACCCGATCAAAATGTACCTCGAAGATATTTTCACTGTGCAGGCAAACCTCACCGGCTTCCCCGCTATTTCCGTTCCCGCAGGAAAGAACAGCGAAGGTCTTCCGTTCGGCGTGCAGCTCATGGGAAAACGTTTCGATGAAAGCGGGCTCTTCGCTTTTGCAAAGCACGTGCACAGGATGCAGAAGTGATGCATGGCGCACAGGGCCGTCTCCACCTGTATCCTGGCTGTTTTTAACATTTCAAAGGGGATAACCCCCGTTCTGGTCGTTGATATAATCGGTTGCAGATGCGATATTTGTATAAATGCACACTTTTACCGTGCATTGTGCGTATAACAATTAAAGTCCCCGTGCTGATGTACAGAAAGCTCCCGGCCCTGCTCATTTTTCTTTTTCTCTTCGGTGAGGTGAAAGCGCAGCGCGACACCGTCATCTTTGCCGATGATCCCGTTGCGGCTATGCTCGACAGCCTCGCACATAACGCTTACATCAGCAGGATACCGCGGCAGCAGACGCAACGCAACAATAAATTCCATTTTGCGGAAGATTCCATTCCCGTTTATGATAATGCCGTTATCGAATCCCGTCTCGCAAAACTGAATGCGCAGTCGCCGTTCGATCTTGTCTACAATGAAGACGTGCAGACCTACATCGACCTGTACACGATGAAGCGGCGCCCTCTCGTTGAAAAAATGCTCGGGCTTTCTCAGCTGTATTATCCCATTTTCGAAGAAAAGCTCGACAAATACAACCTTCCGCTCGAGCTGAAACATCTCGCCGTCATCGAATCCGCGCTCAATCCTTCCGCTACTTCACGGGCCGGCGCGCGCGGACTCTGGCAGTTCATGTACACCACGGGCAGTGTTTACGGATTACAGATGACGTCATACGTCGATGAACGCTGTGATCCGTACAAGTCGACCGAAGCTGCCTGCCAGCTGCTGCAGAACCTGTACTCGATGTTCGGCGACTGGCAGATGGTGCTCGCTGCGTACAATGCAGGACCCGGAGCCGTAAACAAAGCGATCAGGCGCGCGGGCGGAGGAAAAAAAACATACTGGGAAATACGTCCTTACCTGCCGCGTGAAACACAGGCGTACGTTCCTGCATTCATCGCGGCCAACTACGTGATGACTTATCATGCGGAGCACAATCTTTTTGCGACGGCTCCGCGAAAAGTATTTTTCGACGTCGACACTGTTGCCGTAAAACAGCAGGTGACATTCTCACAGCTCGAAGCCGTGCTCGGCATCTCATACGATGAGCTCGAATTCCTCAACCCGATGTACAAGCTCGGCGTGATCCCTGTTTCATTCGGAGAGCCTTACCATCTCGTTCTTCCTGTCGGGCAGGTGGGCGCATTTGTAACGAACGAAGAAAAGATCTACGATTACATCAAAACGGATACCGCAATGTCGGCTCTTGCCGTGCAGGAAGTGAAGTCCACCCACGTCGTGAAGAAAGGAGAAACGATCACTTCCATCGCGCGCAAGTACAAATGCTCGGTAACGGATATACGCTCGTGGAACAGCCTCAGGACAAATTACCTCAAGCCGGGTCAGAAGCTCATCATCTACACAACGGTTACTCCGCCGCCGCCCCAGGATAATACCGCATCGAAAGACAAACCTCCTTCCGGGGGAACGACGGCCAAACCCAAAACGCCGCCGGCTTCGAATACCGCATCAGCTTCTGCAGGCGACAAGTATGAATATTACACCGTGAAGAACGGCGACAATCTCTGGACGATCGCGAACAAGACCGGCACAACCGTCGATGAGCTGAAAAAGCTGAATGGTTTCGGAAGCAAGATCGTTCTTCACACCGGCGATCGCATCAAAGTGAAAAAGCTCTGAGCTATTTCACCGATCTCAGCTCCATTCCTGAAACTGCCGAACCGAGCATGCCCTGCGTGTCTCCGAAGGCTTCGCACATTTTCTGCTTTGAATCCGCATTGATCCATGCGGGCAGCGAATCATTCCCGCACCAGCCGGCCGGCACAACAACGTGCTCCTGCAGTGAAGGATCATACGACCGGTACACCCACGTCGGCAGGTAGGATGTTTTCGCCAGTGAAACTTTTCCGGTGGTAAAATTCTTCTGCAGCGAAAGCGAGAGGATCACGCCCGCATCCGTGTAACGCCAGTACTGGTTGGAAAGAAAATTTCCGAGCGACCACGCCACGAAACCCGAATCAAGCGTTGCGTTTGCAGCGGTTTTGAAATACTTCACCGGCTCGATCACGTGCGGATGCGAACCGATGATGAGATCGGCGCCGGCATCGGCCGCCCAGTGGAACATCGTGTCCTGTTTCGGAACGGGCGAACGCTGGTTCTCGATTCCCCAATGATAAAAAACAAGAACAATATCGGCTCCCGTGCTTCTCGCCTTCAGAATGTCGTCGTGCACGAGCGCGCTGTCGGCAACGTTGAGCATGTATTTGTGCTCCGCGGAAGGATATGCGCCGTTGGTTCCGTACGTATAATTCAGCACCGCGATCTTTATTCCACGGACATCCAGCACACGGATCGAATCACGGTCGCGCTGCGACAAAAAAGTCCCGGTGGAGCCCAGCCCGTTTTTCCTGACGACGCCCACCGTGCGCAGCAAACCCTCTTCACCGGTGTCCATGCTGTGGTTGTTCGCGGTGCATAAGAAATCAAAGCCCGCACTTTTGACGGCGGCGATATACGCATCCGGTGAATTGAACGCCGGGTAACCGCCATAGCTTTTCCACGGACCCGCGCATGTCGTCTCCAGGTTTCCCATCGCGAGGTCGGCGGATGAAATGTAAGGTGCGATCTCTTTGAAGCTCGGGGAAAAATCGAACGTACCGTCCGCATGCCGTGCATTGTTGATCTGCGGAACATGGCACATCAGGTCGCCGACAAAGCTCATGCTGATCGTAACAATGGAATCCGGTGCCGGTTTCGGTGGCGAAGGCAGGGCGAAGGCTTTCCGCGTTCCGGGAAAGATCACCCCGGAAAAAAGAACAACGAGCAGAAGCAGGAGGAAGAGTGAGATCATCCCGTATGCAGAGCGGCCGGTACGCTTTTCTGTTTTCATATACTGTAAAGATAGCACGCGGACATTCCGCCCGGACATCCGCTGAACAGTTGTCCATATTCCGTGCCGTTGTGTTCCTTCCTGCGAATATCCGTCACGCCGCACGCCGCATGAACTATCTTTGACCTTATGCGAAAGAGAAATGAAGGAAACGGTCCGGGCTCGCTCACCTTGCTGAAAGATGCGCTGGAAAATTTTACGGTGAAAGGGTTTCCCGCCGACAAAGCGTTGAATGAAACATTCCGCAAGTATAAAGTGAAGGAAGAGTTCCGCCGCAGCGAGCTGGCGCGACGGCTTTCCGGGATCATCCGTTTCTGGCGGCCCATTATTTCCGCCACGGGGATCGAATCCTTTTCGACGGTGAAAGAAATGGACGAACTCGTTTCAGCGCTGATCGCCTGGAAAAAGATCACATCCGGAAAACCGCCGGGAGATGTTCCTGCGTCATGGAAAGAAAAAATGACGCGCTACCTCAGCGTGCGGAAGATGCGCGAGTCGGTTCCCGACTGGCTCGATGAGCTGGGCGTTAAAGAGCTGGGGGAAGAAAAATGGAACGTGACGATCCGCGCGCTCAACAAAGAGCCGATGCTTTTCCTCCGCACGAACACATTGCTGTGCGACCGCAACAAGCTGATCGGGGAGCTGCGCAACGCCGGTATCCAGGCAGTGCCTGCTGCGGAAAACGGCGAAGGCGTGCTGCTGGAAAAATACGAGAACGTGTTCCGGCTGGCACAATTCCATGAAGGCTGGTTCGAAGTGCAGGACATCTCCTCGCAGCTGGTCGGTGATTTCTGCAAAGCAGAACCGGGCATGCGCGTGGCGGACGCCTGTGCAGGCAACGGAGGAAAAACACTTCACCTCGGTGCGCTGATGAACAACCGGGGAAAGATCGTGGCGATGGATGTTTCCGCACCGAAGCTGGCGGAGCTGCGAAACCGCTGCACGCGCGCGCACCTCGACACTGTCGAGACCCGGCTCATCGAAAGCGGAACGCTGAAAAAAATGGAAGCCTCGTTCGACCGTGTGCTGGTCGACGCACCCTGCACGGGCTCGGGCGTGCTGCGCAGGAACCCCGATGCAAAATGGCGCCTGCAGCCGGAAGATATTTCCCCGCTGCTGAAGGAGCAGCAGGATGCGCTGGAAAATTATTCCCCCCTGGTAAAGAAGAACGGCTTTCTCATTTACTCGACATGCAGCGTTTTTCCTTCGGAAGGAGAAATGCAGGTGCAGAAATTTCTTTCCGCACATCCGGGTGAATGGGAAAAAGAGGAAGAGATGCGCATCGATCCGGAAAAAACAGGCGGCGACGGTTTTTATATGGCGCGACTGAAAAGAATCTGACGCGTCTTCTTTCTCTTCCTTTTTTCAAAAAACGAAACGTGATCCTGATTCGCGGCAGAAAAAAAATTCAACTGAAAGAAAATACCGGAACGCTGAAACCTTTGCCAGCACTGCGTTGTACGAGATCGGATTTTTTTCTGCAAATTTTTTTTTCAAACAAAACCGCTGATGCGTCACGAAAAAAAATTCTGCAATGCGCACACGTTCAGCCTTATTAACAAAACCGTGTTGAAAAAATAGATGTTGATAATTTTTTTTCGCTGATTATTTTTTTGTTACTTCGTCACAATTAAATTTTCAAAAACCAAAAACCATGGCTAAGAAAGCAACCAAAAAAGCAGCTCCGAAAAAGAAAGCTGCTAAGAAAAAAGCAGCTCCGAAGAAAAAAGCTGCTAAGAAAGCTAAGAAGAAGTAATTCTTCGAAACTTTTGAAGAAGGTCCCGGCTCAGTCGGGACTTTTCTTTTATACCTGAATTCATATCTTTGATTCCGTCACTCCCTAAAACCAAAATCATGAAACGTTTCTTTTACGCCGCCGCTGTTTTAATGTCCATCTCATGGATGGCATGTTCCGGCAACAAACCTGACGCACAGGAACCACCGCTGCCCCAGGGAATGAAATCGATCCACCTGGATCACCTCGGGTTCCCGCTCAACATATACATTCCCGATTCCACGTATTATCCTACCGTCGACACAAGTGAAGTACCGGGCGGCGCCGAGATAAAGATCGGATCGCATTTCGACATTCTCGTCAACACCGCCGGCGCTGAAGAATCCGATATCACGAAAATGAAATCAGTGATCGAAGCCGGCGACGAGCTTCCCAAGACATTTACCGTAACCGACTCGACGACGCTCGTGTGGTCGACCAACCTCGGCGATTTGTCCATGTTCCACTTCTTCATGATCCGCAAAGTGGGGAAAGACACCTACTACGTCCGCGACAACATGGACAACCCGGACAACCAGTTCAAGAAGGAAGAGATCGACAAGATGATGGAAACGGCGAAAACGCTTCATGCGGATCCCCGCTTCGCGCCGAAGTCGTGATGAAGTTTCACCTCATGAAAAAGGCCGGAAAATTTCCGGCCTTTCTTTTTGGGTTCAATCGACGATCAGGATTCCGCCGTCATCTTTTTCTTGAGACGATCGCGCTCATGCGGATCGAGATGGATCTTGCGGAGGCGGATGTTCAGCGGCGTCACTTCCACGTATTCGTCAGCCTGGATATATTCCATCGCTTCCTCGAGCGAGAATTTGATGGCCGGCGCAATGCTGACTTTATCGTCGCTGCCGGACGCCCGCATGTTCGTGAGCTTCTTCTCCGTCACCAGGTTTACGACCATGTCATCCGGGCGGATGTTTTCACCTACTACCTGTCCGCCGTAAATTTCCTCGCCAGGCGAAACGAAAAATGATCCGCGGTCCTGGAGCTTGTCGATCGAATACGCGACGGCTGTTCCTTTATCTTTCGCGATCAGCACACCCGCGATGCGGCCGGGAATATTTCCCTTCCAGGGTTCGAACGCTTTGAAGCGGTGCGCCATGATCGCCTCGCCTGCCGTTGCGGTGAGTATATTGTTCCGCAAGCCGATCAGGCCGCGTGCGGGAATGTCGAATTCCATGTGGATGAGATCGCCTTTGGGTTCCATCACCAGCATCTCTCCTTTTTTCTGGCTCACCAGCTCGATCACTTTTCCGGAGACGAGCTCCGGCGCATCGATGCTCAGTGTTTCCACC
>DASTSF010000085.1:0-8274 GCA_035760825.1 Bacteroidia bacterium | reverse complement strand
CTCTCATTTGTCGTTTCAATAATTTCAGGCCGGGACCGCAACGTGTTTTTTGTCCATCATCCGGCGAAGGTTGATGAGCGCATAGCGCATGCGGCCGAGCGCGGTGTTGATGCTCACGCTCGTGCTGTCGGCGATCTCCTTGAAGCTCATGTCGAGGTAATGCCGCATGATCAGCACTTCACGCTGCTCGGGCGGAAGCTTTTCGATGCAGCGGCGAAGATCTTCGCGCACCTGCGTTTTGATCAGCTTGTCCTCGATATTCCCCTGGCGCAGGCGCAGCACGGAAAAAATATCGAAGTCCTCTCCCCCGCTCACCACGGGCATGCGTTTCTGCCGCCGGAAATGGTCGATGATGAGGTTGTGCGCAATACGCAGCACCCACGGAAGGAATTTCCCTTCGTCGTTGTAGGTTCCGCGTTTCAGCGTCTGGATAACCTTGATAAAGGTCTCCTGGAAAATGTCTTCGGAAAGATGCCTGTCGCGCAGCACCATCATGATGTACGAGAAGACGCGCTTCTTGTGACGGGCGATCAGGATCTCAAGGCAGGGTTCGTTCCCGGCGATGTACAGGTCGACCAGTTCCTGGTCTTGCAATTGGTCGTAACGCATAGTAGCCTCCTTTTTGCGGGTTTTCAGCTGTGGTCTGGTTGAAAACGTAGAGGTCTAAGCGATACTTTTCCTGTTTTTGGGCCTTTTTGACTGGCGGCCGGGTGAACAATAAATAGAAGGTGTTAACGGTTATAACGGGCTTATTGCTTAAATGTTGCGCGGGGATTAAACTTTTTTGCCGGTTTAACTGTTTCTACAAATATACCTTCCTGTCTCGTAATGTCAAAGCCCGTGCCGCTTTTTTAACAAATCGGTTCAGGGAACCGGCATGTCTTTCATTACCACGCGATCGGCTCTTCCGCATACATTGAAATTTGCCTCGGCCTTTTCCCGGTTAAAATTCCCAAAGGATCGTTACCTATTCATTTCTCATCAGCGACAAGGCGCTTTTTTGGGTAATTTTGCAGCCTCAAATTCACAGGGTGTCCGAAGCGATCGAAACATACAATCCCAAGCAATACATCGTCATCAAGGGTGCAAAAATGCACAACCTGAAGAATGTCGACCTGGCGATACCGCGCAACCGTTTCGTGGTGATCACCGGGCTTTCGGGTTCAGGGAAATCCTCGCTCGCCTTCGACACACTCTTCGCCGAAGGACAGCGGCGTTACGTGGAAAGCCTTTCCGCCTATGCCCGGCAGTTTCTCGGCAAGATCGAAAAACCGGCTGTGGAATACATCAAGGGAATTTCGCCGGCCGTTGCCATCGAACAGAAAGTGAACACACGCAACCCGCGTTCCACCGTCGGCACGTCCACCGAGATCTACGATTACCTCAAGCTGCTGTTCGCGCGCATCGGGAAAACCTACTCTCCCGTTTCCGGCGAACCGGTGAAGCGTCATTCGGTTTCCGATGTGGTGGATGCCGTAATGGGTCTTCCCGGTGGAACGAAAGTGCTGCTGCTCGCGCCGCTCAAAAAGAAAAAAGAACGATCGCTGAAAGAGCATCTCGGCCTCCTGCTCCAGCAGGGTTTCACACGCATCCTTTACAGGAATGAAATTCTCCGCCTGAACGAGATCAACGTTTCTTCGCTTTCCGCGAAGGAGGATATTTTCATCGTCATCGACCGCATCGCGGTTAACCCGCAGGATGAAGACGGCCGTTCCCGCATCGCGGATTCCGTGCAGACAGCTTTTTATGAAGGCGAAGGAGATTGTGTTGTGGAGATTGCGGAGGAAAATCCCCAATCGCAAAGTCCAAATCCCAAAAGCGCAAAAGGGAAGCAGGCTGCTGCAGGAACGCAAAACGGGAACCGTTTGTATTTCAGCAACCGGTTCGAAGCCGACGGCATGCTGTTCGAAGAACCGAACGTGCATTTCTTTTCGTTCAACAACCCGATCGGCGCGTGCAAGACGTGCGAAGGTTTCGGCTCGGTGATCGGCATCGATCCCGACCTTGTCATCCCGAATAAAAATCTTTCCGTTTACGAAGAAGCGATCGCCTGCTGGAAAGGCGAAAAGATGGGCGAATGGAAAGAGCACCTCGTGATGAACGCCTATAAGTTCAATTTTCCTATTCACAAACCGTATAACGAGCTTTCGCAGGCGCAGAAAGAATTGTTGTGGACAGGCAACAAGCATTTCCACGGGCTCAATGAATTTTTCAAACACCTCGAAGAGCAGAGCTACAAGATCCAGTACCGCGTGATGCTTTCGCGCTACCGCGGGAAAACCACCTGTCCCGACTGCCGCGGAACGCGCCTGCGCAAGGATGCGAACTACGTAAAGGTGAACGGTCATTCCATCAGCGACATCGTGCTCATGCAGGTGAAGGACGCCGTGAAGTTTTTCACCGCGATGAAGCTGGACGAACATGACCGCGCGGTGGCGAAACGCCTGCTCACGGAGATCACCAACCGCCTCCGTTTTCTCGGGGACGTTGGTCTCGGCTACCTGACGCTGAACCGCCTTTCCTCTTCGCTCTCGGGCGGGGAATCGCAGCGCATCAACCTCGCCACGTCGCTCGGCAGCTCGCTCGTCGGATCGATGTACATTCTCGATGAACCGAGCATCGGTCTTCACCCGCGCGACACGGAACGCCTCATCCGCGTGCTGCTCGCGCTGCGCGACATCGGCAACACGGTGATCGTCGTCGAGCACGATGAAGAGATCATGAGGTCTTCCGACGTGATGGTGGACATGGGCCCGATGGCGGGAACGCTCGGCGGCGAAGTCGTGTTCAACGGTTCGCACGAAGACCTGCTGAAAGCGGAAAGCCTCACCGCGAAATACCTCACGCACCGCGAGAAAATTCCTGTTCCGTCCAAACGCCGGAAATGGAAAAACTTCATCGAGGTGAAAGGCGCACGCGAGAACAACCTGAAAAACCTCGACGTAAAATTCCCGCTCGACGTGATGACCGTCGTCACCGGCGTGAGCGGCTCGGGAAAATCGACGCTGGTGCGCCGGATCCTTTATCCCGCCGTGCAGAAACATCTCGGCGGCTACGGAGAGCAGACAGGACAGTTCGATGCGCTCAAAGGCGATTTCCGCCACATCACTTCCGTCGAGCTCGTCGACCAGAACCCGATCGGGAAATCCTCGCGCTCGAACCCGGTGACTTATGTAAAAGCGTACGACGACATCCGCGCACTTTATGCCGACCAGCAGCTTTCGAAAATGCGCGGCTATAAAGCGTCGCATTTTTCCTTCAACGTCGATGGCGGACGCTGCGAAGTGTGCGAAGGCGAAGGCGAAGTGGTGGTGGAAATGCAGTTCATGGCCGACGTTCACCTCCAATGCGAAGTCTGCAAGGGAAAACGCTTCAAGGAAGAAACGCTGGAAGTGCAGTACAACGGGAAAAATATTTCGGACGTCCTCGAAATGACGATCGACGAAGCCATTCTTTTTTTCGGAGACGGCACGAACCCGGGGAAAAGGATCGTTTCCAAGTTGCAGCCGCTGCAGGACACGGGCCTCGGCTACGTGCATCTCGGGCAGTCGTCCAGCACGCTCAGCGGGGGCGAAGCGCAGCGCATCAAGCTTGCGTCGTTCCTCGGTCTCAGCAACCAGCCTCCCACGCTGTTCATCTTCGATGAACCGACGACGGGTCTTCATTTCCACGATATACGCAAGCTGCTCGACGCATTCAACGCGCTCATCGCGCAGGGACATTCGCTCATCATCATCGAGCACAACATGGACGTGATCAAATGCGCCGACTGGATCATCGACCTCGGTCCCGAAGGCGGTGACGAAGGCGGCAACATCGTTTTCGAAGGAACGCCCGAGCAGGTGGCAAAAGCAAAGAATTCCTACACGGGAAAATTCCTGAAAGAGAAGATCTGACCTTGCAGCCCGCACGTTTTTTTTCTCCTTTCCTGCTTATCCTCACAGCCGCCTGGCTGATCATTTATCTTTTCATTTTTCCCGATCCCGCAGGATTGTTCCTGGAGAACTGGCCGATCATCCTTCTTGCCGTGGCCGCAGCAATCGTGGGAAACATGACAGCGATCGGCGGCGGAATTATTTTCATCCCCGTGTTCATGTTCATCTATCATGTCAATCCCGTTTCTGCGCTGAAGCTGACGTTCGTGACGCAGGCCGTCGGCATGACCAGCGGCGCAACAGGATGGGTGCAGCGGAAAACCGTTCCGCTGAAGCTGCTGAAATGGACGATCCCTTCGCTCATCCTCGGCTCCGTCGTTTCCACTTTTTTCATTCACCCGCAGACGATGCTCATCAAAAGCATGTTCGGGCCCGTTTCATTTTTCGTGGGAATGCTGACGCTGGTGCTGGCCGGAAGAAAAAGTTCCGGCGACGATCTGCCGCCGAAAGCGATGCTGCCGGTCTTCCTTGTTTCCTTCATCGGCGGACTCATCACAGGCTGGGTGGCGATCGGCGAAGGAGAGATCATCGCTGCGTTCTGCATGCTGGTGTACGGACTTGATACGAACAAATCCGTCGGGCTCGGCGTCGTGCTGCTTTCGGTAAATTCCATTCTACTTGCGCTTGTTCATGCTCTTTACTTCGGCGGCGTTCCGTGGGACCTCGCGATGTTCACCATTCCCGGCGTGATCTGGGGCGGGCGACTCGGTCCCTTCTTAGCGAAGCGCACATCCGCCACGGTGATGAAACGCATCTTCGGCTGGATCGCCATGCTCGACGGGCTGCTGATCACGCTGCAGGTGGTGAGAGGGCATTTACTGCGGTAAGCCGCCCGTTTTTCATTCCTCTCCTTTCTTTTCTTTTTTCTGAAGTTCGGCTACTACGCCCTGTCCAGGCGCGAAGGAGGAACGCGTTTCGGCGGCGCCGGTTAAAAGGAAAACTTACATTTGGATATGTTAAACTTATTTATATCTTTATTTATAAAAACTATTAATTTATATCTACTCCGCAACGTGAATGATCGAAAATTCATTTCCACCTGGACATGTATAATCATGCTGAAACTTTGCCCGGTTTTCTTGCTGAAGACCGGTAATTTTCAAAAGAAACAGAACCGCTTACATGCATAACCCCTTGCGAAAAATGAAATCACCCGGATTTACCCTTTGCCTCCTCTGCCTGCCGTTTTTTCTCTCCGCCCAGGCGCCCAAATGGTCCACCGCCGGTAATGCCACCGGCAACGGCGATTTTATAGGAACGACGAACAACAACCCGCTTGTCTTTTTCGTGAACGACAGCGAAGCAATGCGCATCAAACAGGACGGCGACCTGAAAGTGCGCAACCTCGGCGGTAACGGACGTACGCTCGTAACGTCGAACAACAACGGCGTGCTCGGCAGTCTTGCCCTGCCCGGTAACGACAGCCTGTACCTCGACGGTAATGGAAATTTCTCAAGCATTTCCGCAGCTTCCGGCTGGGCGTACAACGGGAATAATCTTTACACCGTAAATACCGGTTACGTGGGCATCGGTGTCAGTACGCCGCAGTTCCCGCTGGAGGTGAACGGCAGCGCGAAATTCAACGGAACACTTTATGCCAACGGGCTTATCCTCGCGAACAAGTTACAGGCGGACACCATCAAAGGAGCCAGCAGCATTTCAGTGAACAACAACCTCAATCTCACCGGCGGAACGCTGAATGAAATGTATGCGCTCACAGGCGACGTGCGCGTGCAGAGCAAACCCGGCTACAACGGCAATACGATCCTTAACGCGGGAACAAACGGAAACGTGGGCATCGGAATTTTTGCGCCGCAGTACAAGCTTGACGTGAACGGCGACCAGCGCGTCAGCGGGCAGATGTATATCCATCGCATCGTTCCGTTGGCCGGTGACAGCGAGATCCACTTCGGCGACAGCTCTGTCATCGTCGGTGTGAATAACACGGGAACGGGAAACTACATCACCGCTTCACCTGCCGGCTCCGTAAAAGGATTGCTGATCGGCTACGGATCAGGCCGCGCACGGGCGGTTTCTTCCCTTGCGATAGGCAGGAATGTGGCGACCGATCCTTCCGCTGCCTATTCGATCGCGATCGGTTCCGGACCGAATAACGTTTCCGTTTCCTCGTGGATGACGAACAATGTTCCGAATTCGCTCATGATCGGCTTCAACAGCACGATACCGACTTTGTTCGTCGGGCCGGGAAGCGGAACGGGAACCCTGGGGACCGTAGGCATTGGCAGCACGGCCCCGTCATCGCTGCTCCAGGTCAATTCGGGAATACAAAGGATAAACATTGACGCTGCTCCCGCCGCGGCAGGTGGAATTCTCGGCTACGTCGGCTTCAACGCCGAACTGAACAGCAACGGGTTTATGCACACGACGGGCGGAGCGAACACCAACACCGGTGCAGCCATTTCGCTCAGCAGCGACGGCTCGCTCTGGTTTAATGTTCTTCCCAACACCGGCAGCGCCGACAACCAGCAGGATTACGTGCACATGACCGGCGGAACCGCGATGCGCATTTACAGCAATTACGTTCTCATCGGGAACGGCGGTCTTGCGGCTTCGAGTCAATACAACAACGATCCGCTGAACAAACTGATGGTACAGGGACGCATACTCTGCAAAGACGTCGTGGTGAGCAACATCGACTGGCAGGACGAAGTTTTCGATTCTGCCTATACGCTGATGCCGCTTGATTCTGTCGGGATGTATGTTAAGATCAACAGGCATCTCCCCGGTTTCCGGCCCGAAAAAGAGATCGAATCGGACGGCATGTCGGTAAGCGCTACAGCAGCGGCGCAGCAGAAGCAGATCGAAGAGATGATGCTTTACATTCTCCAGATCAACGACCGCCTGAAAGCGCTTGAGGCCGAAAATGAGCAACTGAAAAAGAACGGGGGAAAGTAAAATGAAAAAATATTTGTCTGTTTTCGCCGCGTTCACAGCTTCGCAACTCTGCATTGCGCAGCAGTCGCCTTATACGCCCGTCGATGATCCCTTAGCGCCCATTACATCCGGCCAGTATAATTTCTCCGGCCCGGGCGAAACGTTCTCCCCGTTCTATTACGATCACATCACGTTTACACAAACGAGTGAAACGAACATGACGGCGAAGGACCGCGTGCACCTGCAGCCCGGTTTTCACGCCGGTGATTACACGGGCAACGGATACTTTCATGCATTCATCGCCAATCCCGATTTTAACGTCGTGTTCATCACGCCGGATGAACATCTTCCGCAGGTCGGACAGTTCGAAAAGCTGGAAATAGGAATGCAACTGCCCGCATCCGTTGATCAGCAGGTAAACGATTTTCTCGCCGATCCCAACACCGGCCTCAATCCCTTCGATCCCGACAAGATCAGCGTTGAAGCGACCTTCACGAACGGGCTCAACAGCTACACCGTCTACGGATTTTATTATGATGAGTTCACACGCGACGTGAACGCCATGGCGCCCCGCGCGCCGGCGAACTGGATCGCGCAGCCCACACTTTACCACTGGCGCATCCGCTTTGCCCCGCCGTTCACGGGAAGCTGGTACTGCACGATCGGCATACGCGTGAACGACGAAGCGAATCCTTCGTACCTGGTGAACGGGATTTATTTCACGTGCGTGCCTTCGTCGAACCAGGGATGGCTCAAAAAAGGGAACGACAACTGGCACCTTGCCTACAGCGGGAGCGATGCAAGTTTTTTTGCGCTGGGGCAGAATATCGCCTGGACTGACCCAATCAAACCGGACTACCATACGAGCTTCAACGGGGGAAATAATCCCGATGTACCGAACTACCCGCTTTACGACGCAGGTTACCTCGATATCCTCAACTGGATCGCCGACCTGAGCCAGAGCGGAGGTAACATGGTGCGCATGTCCGCCGTTCCCTGGAATTACGACGTTGAATTCGAGCACCTGAATAATTATAAGGATCGAATGAACCGGGCGTGGGAACTCGACCGGGTGTTCGACCAGTGCGAGCAGGAGAATATGAAGATCTCGATGGAGTTTGAGTTTATCGGGAAAGATGATGCGAACGGTAATCCCTACTTTCTATGGAGCAATAATCCTTATCATACCGAACTTTCCGGCGTTACAGATAAGGCACATTTTTTTTCTGATCCGGATGCCCGGGTAGCCCTCAAAAAAAAGCTGCGTTATTTTCTTTCCCGCTGGGGATACTCAACTTGCCTGGGAATATTCGCCTTAACCGGCGAAATAAACGGTGGTTTCGGATCGATCGACGATTATGAAAACTCGCCATCTTTGCAGGTAAGTCAAACTGAGTGGGAGGAGGATCTGTTTCAATATAGTAAAGCGCTCATGAACTATCGT
>DASTSF010000084.1:0-7748 GCA_035760825.1 Bacteroidia bacterium | reverse complement strand
GCTTTCCGGATCATGCCC
Source organism: Bacteroidia bacterium (assembly GCA_035760825.1). Lineage (GTDB taxonomy): Bacteria > Bacteroidota > Bacteroidia > Palsa-965 > Palsa-965. The sequence goes on along the minus strand of DASTSF010000084.1, from coordinate 7,730 downwards.
TGCATCAGGTCGCCGCTGCCGGCCATAACGAAATGTACTTCCGGATATTTTTCGAGCACTTTGGCGGCCGCTTCGATAAAATATTCGGGTCCTTTCTGCATTGTTATACGTCCGGCGAACGTGACAATTTTTTTCGCGGGCTTGTGAAAAACGGCAGGAGCAGGGAATGTGTTCTTTGAAACACCATTGTGTACAACGGTGACCTTTCCGGGCGGTATTCCATAGCGTGTGATGATCAGCTGGCGCGTGAACCCGCTCACCGCAATGATGTGGTCCGCTTCTTCCATGCCCTGCTTTTCAATTTCATAGACCTGCCGGTTGATGTTTTCACCTGAACGGTCGAATTCGGTCGCGTGCACATGCGCGATGAACGGTTTCCCCGTTACGCTGCGTGCCGCAATGCCGGCAGGAAACGTCAGCCAGTCATGGGCGTGAATAATTTCGTGCGGATGCGTTCCGGCGATCTCCGCAGCGATCAACGCATAGCGGTAAACTTCTTTCAGCAGGTCACGGTTGTACCCGCCTGAAAAACGGTACTGCACATGACCCGCGGGAGAAGATAAGTTTCCTTTTTCTTCAAGCGCTCCGGGCACAGCTGCTGCGCCGGAGAATTCAGCGGGCGAGTCGTACGGGACAAGATCTGCATCCGCTTCAATGTAGGTGAGCTTGTGCAGCCATTCACGTTGCGCCTGCCTCGGCACCGGGATTTCGCTTGCATTCACCAGCCTGAACGTAGCCCGGTCTTCCCCGCCATGAAGACGCGGCACGACGAACAACGGTGTTACATCCTGGTCCAGCAATCCTCTTACGATTCCTGCACAGGCTGTTCCGAGTCCGCCGGTAATATGCGGTGGAAATTCCCAACCGAACATCAGCACTTTCATAGTTCAGCTTTTACATGTGCAACCACGGATCTTGTTTTTTCCGCTCCCGGTTTATACCCGTTTTTGCGCAACATCTGCCGCACACGCAGGAGCTCGCCTGTGCTCCATGCCTGCGCGATGCATCCTTTCGGACGGTGAGGTTCGTCCCCGTCGTAGATTTCCGGAATGGTTTCGATCCCGTATTCGTAAAGCGCGTCTTCGAACCCATGGTACAGGATGTTAATTTGTTCCAGCGCTGCTTTTCCCCGTACACGCAGGCAGGCTTCGGCATAATAACCGAGCAGCCACGGCCACACGGTTCCCTGGTGGTAGGCGAGATCGCGTTCCCGGGGATTGCCGGCGTAAATTCCTTTGTAACACGGATCGCCAGGAGAAAGCGTGCGGAGACCGCGGGGAGTGAGAAGTTTTTTTTCCGCGACAGCGAGAACGGCTTCTGAAATTTCTTTTCCGACCGGGCAGAACGGAAGCGCCACCGCGATCACCTGGTTGGGCCGGAGCGACCAGTCCGTGCCGGAATCATTGACGCAGTCGGCGAGATATCCTTTTTCCTCGCTCCAGAACGTTTCCGGGAATGATTTTTCGATTGCCCGTGGAATATGTTTCCAGTCGTTGATGAAGGCGGCATTCCCGGCTTTCCCGGCGAGGTAAAGCGCGAAGCAGATCGCGTTATACCATAATGCATTCAGCTCGACAGCGAGACCGTTGCGTTGCGTTACAGGATGCCCGTCGACGATGGCATCCATCCAGGTCAGCGCCTTTCCTGCTTTTTCCGCCCGCAATAACCCGTTCTCCTGCATGGCGATGTGCGGCAGCATGCCCGAACGGTAATTTTCAAGAACGCTGATGACAGCTTCATGGTAATATTTCCAGGTGAGCTCAGGCTTACGGGTATATTCCGTGTATTGCTGCAGGGCGCGGATAAACCAAAGCGAAGTGTCTGCGGCATTGTAGGATGCATTTTTTCCTCTCCCCGTATTCGGGAATAACCCGTCGCGGAAATCCCTGAGCATGTCCTGCATGACGGATTCGAAAATCTTTGCACGGCGCACGGTGAGCGTCAATCCCGGCAATGCGATGAACGTGTCCCGTCCCCAGTGTCCGAACCATGGCCACCCCGCAACTATTTCGGTTCCCTGTTTTTTTTTCACGATGAACAGGGAAGCCGCAGTGTCCAGGCATTGATCCAATCCTTCCGTCATTTTCCTGCTTTTCTTTTCCGCAAAAAACCGGCGGGAAATACGTGACGCTGTCATGGGTTTTATCCCTGCGCAGAAAACAACTTCCTGTGCATCTCCTGTTTCCACTTCGAGATAGCCGGGCACAAAAAGCGATTCGCGGAATTCATATCCGCGAAGCTGCTCCTGTTCATATTCGATATTATCGTACCAGTCAGGTGAACGGATGAAGGAGGAAGGCAATGAGACCTGGAAATGCAGCGGTGCATACTCTCCTGGCATTCCCACGGCCAGGCCGTTTTTCCCGTTTTCCGTATTCACATTGACGCGGTGGTTGCCCGCGCGCAGCGTGTGTATGTTCCTGCAGGCGATGAACGGTGCAACCCGGAGGATCGCACCGGGTCTGCTGAAAAAATAACGGATGAAAACACGATCCTCGTTTTGGTCGAGAATAAGTTCTTTCGCGATAATGATGCCGTCTGCATTATATGTCCACCGCGCGTAACCTTCCCACGTAAAACTTTCCATCAGGAGATAACCTTCCGGCTGGTGCACGCCCGGGGATTGGTGGACAGAAAGACGGAATTCTTTCTCATCGTAAATGACCGTATCGTCAAGACAGGAGAGAAGGACATGGTTGTCGCTGTCAATCTTCGGCTGCGGCGAGACCAGCAGGCCATGATATTTTCGCGTATTGCACGTCGAAACGGAAGTGCTGCAATAGCTGCCGTTTTTATTGACCATGAGTATCTCCCTGTTTTTCGAAAAACGGAGATGATGGAGTTGCTGTTGATCGAATTCCGGTCGGATCATTTCTTTAAAGTTTGGCGAGTTCTGATTTCAGGTACCGGATCACGCTGATGTCCATGGTGTCGAGTCCCTTGAATTCCGCGATGAAATACGACACCCAGTCGCCCCAGTGAATGAGGTAGAGTGTTCGCGCGAGCGGAGAATCGCCTTTCGAAAAGATCTCGATGATCGGCGTACTGTAATGCTCGAGGATGCCGGCTGTTACGTCGATGCGTTTTGCTGTGCGTATGTAATCGTTGCCGTTACGGAAAATAACCACCGCCAGCTGCTCGTTCTCGATGCGCCATCCCTGGATCTCGTTATGGTTCAGCTCGGGAAAAACATGATGCCAGCAAAGTGCTTTGGAATTTTCGTTGATCTGCTGGCGGAAACGCAACGCGACGCTTTCCATTCCCGCTGTGCCATAGATAACGGCGATACGGTCTTTCAGCACCAGCGCCGACTCTTTCGCGCTGCGGATGATATTGTTTTCTTCCTGCGACAGCAGGAGTATCGCGCCGTTTATCTGCTTCTGGTAAGAACCGGGAATAATACGATGGAATTCCAGCGCGCAAAGCAGTTGCGTGAGCGAGTAGCCCAGCGCAGCGCGCGGCGGCAGCCCGGATGGAATAAGAAAAAGATCGAGGCCCGACCTTTCTGCGATCGCACGGACCTGCCCGCCGGAAGTGATGCATACGATGTGCGCATTTTTCCGGGTTGCTTCTTCCAGCGCATGAATGGTTTCTTCCGTATCACCCGAATAGGAAGAGGCGATAAAAAGCGTGTTTTCATTCACAAAACCCGGAAGGAAATAATCTTTTACTACCGTGATGGGGACAGGAGAACCGGGCGCGGCAAGCTCTGCCGCAATATTCCCGCCGATGCCGGAACCGCCCATGCCGCAGATAACGACGTTCCGGATTTCTTCCGGGGATGCGGTCAATACCGTATGGCCGGCAATCTCTGTTGCCGTTGCGAGCTGGGCTGCAAAATTGCTGATGAGATTTTTCACGTGTACAGGTTTATGTTCGTTAAATCAATAGGTTGGATGCCGGTGAGCATGGATATAATTTTTCGTATTAAAATTTGCCGGGGCAGAATTATCCGGCTGAACCCCAAAAACACTCATCTTTTCTCCATCACTGCCCGCCGGTTAAATGATGCAATATTCCTTACCACATTCTGAACAAAACTATTTTGCAACACCTCCGCAGCCAACCTAATCTGTCATTGCCGGTCTTGATCTTTATCAAATCTCCGTTTACGATTTAGTAATGCCGGCTTTATAAACCAATGGAATTTATCTTCCGTCATTCAGTTGCCGGAATCCACGATTAAAAAAACTCCGCGTTTCCCGATTTGGTATTTTGTGAGGAGCACGGGAAAAACGGTAACGGTTCTTCGGTGGATATCCGCGCGGATGTGACGGATCATACTGCGTCTTTTGACAACAGTCATAGCTTGCGCCAGGCAGGCGAAATAGTTTTACAGTTCGTCAAAAACCTACCCATGAACAAAATCTCATCACTTCGTGATCTTTTGCCCGAGGAGTCAAAGGGTCTTTACACAGCAGAAAAGATCAGCAGCGGGCGCTGATCTTTTTGAAAAACAAAACCACTTGCGTTAAGACCGGTGATGCCCTTTCCGGGAAATTGAAACCCGTGCATGAGAAGCAGCAGGGAATGGCTTTTACCGGCGTATGTATGAATGACATGCGTCAAGGTACAGAGTGATGTCTCCGGCCGGAGACGTTGACAGTTTTAATTTCTTTTAAATGCCCATGTGTTTTCTTTTGCAGGACAACCGCAAAAAAACGATCGTAATGAAAGTCGGGGAAATCATGATCATCCAGGATTTGCAGTATTGCACACCGGAAACATTCCTGCGCGATGCGGCGGCAATAATGAAGACGGCCGGCGTCAGTGCATTGCCGGTAGTAGATGCAGAAAGACAGGTGATCGGAATTGTAACGGACCGCGACATTGACAAGTTGCCTGTGCAGAAACAGGCGCCGGAGAGAATCCGGGATATTGTGGCGCATAAGGCGGTGACCGTTTCCGCCGGCGATGAGCTGACGTTCGCGTTGCGGCAGATGCGTGCGGTGAGGATTGCGCGTTTGCCGGTGGTGGACGGTGAGGGCAGGCTGGAAGGCATCCTGTGCATTCACCACCTGCTTGCAGAATCCGCCGGAAACAGGAAAGTGCTCGGCGGTCTTTCACTCATCGCGGGAGAAATCCTGAAAACCGTTACAATGCTCAGCAACAAATACACCGGCCATAATTCACTGGCCCGCATGCAAAAAAAAAGAAAGGAGTAAACGAAAAAATGACAGATGGAAAGATCGTTACCAACGAATGCCGGCGGACTTCGTGGTTCATTTTCGGGAAGCGGCAAAATCACGGGCTGCTTTGACAGGTTCCCTTTCGCCGGTTATCCGTGCTCCGGGTTTTATTTAATTTAATGATACCTGGTTAGCTTATCCCTGGAAATAAATTACTTTTAATATAAGTTATCTGTCTTTTTCCGCTCTTTTACATACATGCTGAAATCTCCTCGGTTTTAATTCTCCCCCATAATTAGCGCCAGGAAGATGAGTTTTGAATCTGACATCAAAAACACTTCTTCCATGAAAGACAAAGTACTTCTTATCGAAAACTGCCAGGAAATGCTGGACAACGCAGCAGAACTTCTTCACCTCGCAGGTTATTCAGTGCAAACAGCAGGCAATGGCATCGAAGGTTTGATGCGCCTGAAAACCGAACGTCCCGAAATTATTCTTTGCGATATCGTTATGCCCGGACTCGACGGGTATGGCGTTCTGCGCGCTGTGCGGAACATGCCGGAGTTAGCCGGCGTGCCCTTTATTTTCATGACAGCCAAAGCGGAAAAAAAGGATTTCAGGAAGGGGATGGATCTCGGTGCCGACGATTACCTGATCAAGCCTTTTTCCGGCGAAGATTTGCTTCGCGTGGTGGAGGCACGGCTGGAAAAAAGCAGGCAGGCCGCTAACAAAAACGGGTCCGCAGGAAAGAACATCACGGAGCTGGTCCGGGAGACAAAGAATTTTCTCCAGCTCGCAATGTTCTCCCGGAAACGGGAAACGAAAAAGTTCAGGAAGAAAGACATGATATTCATGGAAGGAGATTCGGGAACGCACCTGTTCTTCGTCCTGGCCGGAAAAGAAAAGTAAAAACATTCCGCGCGAACGAATCGGGTAAAGAATACATCACCGGGCTTTATCTTGAAAACGATTTCTTCGGTTACCTGGCTCTGATCACCGGCAACGTACGGAATGAATCGGCGATGGCTTTGGAAGATTCGGAAGTGGCGCTGTTGCCGAAGCAGGAATTCCAGCAGCAGCTCGCTTCGGACACTACGCTTTCGTTCCTGTTCATCTCCTTTGTTATGAACAGTCTTAACGAAGCGGAGCAGCGCCTGCTGAAGCTCGCTTATAATTCTGCGAGAAGCCGGGTAGTGGAAGCTTTGCTCTTCCTGTTCAGGAAATACAAGGCCAGGGAAGGAGACACGATCCCGCTGAGCAGGGAAAATATTTCGACACTGGCCGGAATTTCACCTGAATCCGTCAGCCGCAACCTGGGCGAACTGCGCAATGAGGGGCTTATCGAAATACTTCACGGTGCAGTGAAGCTTTGCAACCTGTATAAGCTTGAGCACCTCAGGGCCTGTTAGGGAATTTTGTTTTGCTTTTGCCGGCCGGATAAAAAGCGGTTTTTGCGGGACATAGCGGATTCGTTACGTTCAAAAAGAACAGCGAACTGTCACTGAAGAATGACGCATAACAAACCCGAAGGCAGAAATCCGGGCAGGTTCCAGGGTCCAGCATGATTTATCATGCGGATCATTCTTTCCCGATCTCTCCCTTCATCAGCGCGGCGAGCAGGTTGATCACGAGCGGAACGCCGGCAGCGAACCCCGTGATCCACGTGAAGGTTTCGTTCTGGTCGGATTTGAGGATGAACAGGATCAGCGCGATGACGAAAATGATCAGCGGCTTGCGGAAGCGGTTCCAGGCGCCGGATTCACGCGTCGAATATTCGATCTTCATCAGGTCGGCCGGTTCGACGACGGTGAGGATGAAATTCTGGAAGCTGCGGTTCATCACCTGCAGCGATGAGCCGGACACGATCAGTCCTTTCTTCACCAGAAGGTCGACGACCTCCAGGTTTTTCAGGTTCACCAGCCCGTCCTGCGCAATGTCGAAGAGCACGTATTGTTCTTCCGGTGTCAGCAGCGACCAGATCGCGAGGTAATAGGAATGCGCGAGCTGCTGCACTTTCAGCACGATGCCTTCGCGCGCGAAACGCACGGAACGCGGATCGGTCCGCTTGAGCGTTTCGTCCTTCATCGATTCGCAGAGATCTTCTCCGATCTTGCGCAGGAAAAATCCATGCTCGCATTCTTCCACGATCACGTCCCGGATCTCTTCAGGGACATTCTTCGAACGCACGAGCCTGCTCATGGAAGGAGCGCCTTCGTTGTTCACGCCTTTTATCGGGAACCAGAAATCGTAAAAGGAACCGAGCGTTTTGCTCCAGCGGTCCCTGGTCTGCAGGTGCGCGTTGACTTCTTTTTCCAGCTCTTCTTCTGCGGGAAGCGCGACGTTCATCCCGGTGAAGCTCTGGATGGGAACGGAAGAAATGATGATCACGCGTTTCTCCGGCAGGCACGCCAGCTTTTCGAGCAGCACGAGCTTGATGCGGTTCGTTCTGGAATTGAAGCTGTCGTATTCGAAGTGATCGACAAGAACGACGCCCGCTCCGTCTTTCAGCGCTTTGTCCACCGCGTCGTCCCATTCTTTCCCGCTGTGGCATTTGAGGAGATCGAGCTTCACGTAGCCTTCGCGTTCCTTCAGCAGGTTTTC
>DASTSF010000083.1:0-4037 GCA_035760825.1 Bacteroidia bacterium | reverse complement strand
CTTCATCAGTGAGAATATGAAACCGTCAGAACGGAAGGTCGTCGCCGCCTTCTCCGCCGGAAAATGAAGTAACGTCAGGGGCTGTCATCGGTGTGTTCATCGCACCGGGATTGCCCTGGTTCTGGCTGTTGCTTACGCCTTCGATCTTCCAGGCCTCGAGCGTGTTGAAATAACGGGTATCGCCCTGGGGGCTTTTCCATTCACGTCCGCGAAGATTGAAGAATACGCGGATCTCATCGCCCGCATTGAACGGATCGATGAGGGAACAGCGGTCCTGGACGAGCTGGAAGCTGATCACCTGCGGGTATTGGGAAGAATTATCTGTGATGACAAAATCGCGTTTGCGGAAACGTTCGGAAACCTGCTGTTCAGCGAATTTTACTTTAAGAGTACCTGTGATATTGAACATGAGCTTGATTTTTTAATTAACTGTAAAAGTAGGACAATAGTGAAGGTGAAAATGGAATGTGGAAAGCTTGTTGATAAAAGCGTGTTGCTCCTGCCTGCCCTCACCTTGACAACCTTGCAGGTTATAACCTGCAAGGTTAGTGCGACAATTTTTCCGCATTTGCAAGTTTGTTCAAAAATCCTTTGCCAATGATATTCAACCCACTGCAAAAAGGCTGTTTGCGCATCCAAACGCCTGCAAACGGGATTAAACGACTGAAACCACTTGAAAGCATTTACAGCTTTCCAGGCAGGAAAAACATGCAGGTAAAATCCCAGGGAAGCAATGTTCTCCTTACTGTCCCCGCCCCACGAAAACAGCGACCGGAAAATCCGTGATCCGCAGAGGAAGGCCGGATCAGAGATCGCTCAGTAAAACTTTCCAGGCTTCTTCCACTTTTCCTTCATCCAGCAGGCGCGCTGCAATGTGATGCAGGTGGAGGTCGAGCTTCCCGTGATCTTTTCCGTAATCCTGGAAAACTTCGAGAATGGCGCCGGAAACTTTGAATTTCTGCACGTCTTCCGGCGTAGGAATTTTTTCCACGTTGCCCAGCTGACCGAGGTGATTCCCGGTAAGCACCGGGCTCGTGCGGATGTGCTCCGGAAGCTGGTCGACGCCGATACCGATGGTCAGCAGCGGTTTCGCCACGCGGAAAAGCGCATCGCCCGAAGCGCGGCAATACCAGTCGCCGCCCAAACGCGAAACAAGATCGATCTTCTGCTGGTCGATCATCGTGCCCTCCGCGTTCATGATCGTTTCATTGATGTGCATCATCACAACCTCGCAGATCACGAGGTTGCCGGCTCCGCCTTTATCACCGAGCTCGATGATATCCTTCACCACGCATTCCATCTGCACCGGCGATTCTTTCACGCGGGGCGGCCTGATCTTCACGGACGGAATTTCCGTCAGCCCGGCTTTCACGAATTCATTCACGCCTTTGGCGTATTCCGTGCTCGAAAGCGATGCCTGCTGTACGAGCGCATAATTGACGACATTGATGACCACCTCACCGACTTCCTTCACATTGTCGAATGTATTTTTCGTCGTGCCCGTTCTCCCGCTGCGTGAAGGTGAAAAAACCACGACCGGCGGATTCGCCGAAAAGACATTGAAGAAGCTGAACGGGCTGAGATTCGGATGCCCGTCCTTGTCGACGGTGCTGGCAAATGCAATGGGACGGGGCGCAACAGCATGCAGCAGGTACTGGTGAACAACGGATGTTTTGTGTTCTTTGGGATCGAGTGAAATCATGCTGCAAAGATAGTTTGCCGACCAGCTTTCCGGGTAAAAAATCGGCCGGCCGGCAACAGGAATGAAAACGGGTCAGCCGAAATAGCTAATTTCGTCACCTCGCATGCGGGCGTGGTGAAACTGGTAGACATACCAGACTTAGGATCTGGCGCCGCAAGGCATGGGGGTTCGAGTCCCTCCGCCCGCACAGAGCGAAAAAAGATCAACCTGAAACGGCTGGTCTTTTTTCATTGAAAGCCCGGCTAAACCCATTTCCTCTTTATTTTTTCAAATACCCAACCTCCGGTCAAATTCACACGTGTTTCTATAAAGGGGCATGCCCGAACATTGAGTATTATTATACCTTACTATGTAATAAATCACCTCTTTGAACGTTTGCTCGCATGAATGACCTCCGCTTCAAAACGCAACACAAAATGAAAAACCACGCAAAAAAAACACTACTGGCCATTCTCCCGGCAATAGTGATTTTATTTTCTGCAAGCGCACAGACAAATGTGAGCGGGGGAATTTTTGCAAACACAACCTGGTCCGCGGCAAACAGTCCGTATATCATCACTTCCTCTGTTGTGGTGTATCCCGGAATTGTACTCACCATTCAGCCGGGAGTAACCGTAAAATTTGCGGATGGGCAGGTGCTTGAAATCAGGCAGGCGCAACTTATTTCGACAGGCACAAGCGTTGCTCCCATTACGTTCACCAGCAATTCCGGCTCTCCGGCAGCGGGAATATACAGCGGCATTTACTTGAATGGGGTAAACGTTTCGCACACATTTGATTATTGCAATTTCACGTACGCCGATTATGCCATCCGGACCAATTCCTCTTCCAGCCTGTCCATTACAAATTCCAGTTTCATTTCAAATAACACAGGAGTTTCCGCGGGCCCGGCAACTTCAGTAACAATCGACAATTCTCTTTTCAGGTTTAATGCGAATAACGGAATTTACATTACAGGCGGAAGTGTTTCCAATTCCCGCATTGTGCAGAATGGAACAGGATTGGATCTGCTGGGTAACCCGGCCACGGTGACAAACTGCGTTGTTGATTCTAATTCTACAGGTGTCAACAATGCCTACGCAACATTTTCACATTGTTCATTCAGCCATAATGTAATGGGCCTCTATTATGGAGGGATGACTCTTGACAGCTGCACCGTTAATTACAATCAAACCGGGATAGGTACCTTGATAGGCAGCACCGTAAAAAATTCAGTGATTGATTTCAACACGAGCGTAGGAGTGAATATTATCTGGAGCGGCGCTACCATCCGCAATTGTGAAATAAAAAACAACGCAACCGGCATTGCTGATTACAGGGAGGGGAATCTCTCTTATCCGCACAACACCATTACAAACAATATCATTGAGAATGACAGCATCGGCATCCTGCTTGCGATGCACGGGGAAAACGTTTATTGCAACAAAATATGCAACAACACGGCTTACGGCATAAAATATACCGACCCGCAGAATACTTCTGTCGCCAACAATTACTGGTGTACTCCTGATTCCGCATCAACCGAAGCTGTCATTTATGATGCGCATGACAACATAGGCTCGGGCATCCTGACCATAATGCCGCTTGATACCGTCCAATGTTATTTGAATAATCCTACGGCAACGGGGATCATCAATTATGGGGCAGGAAATTTCTCGTTCAACATTTTCCCGAACCCTGCTACCACTAATTTGACCATCACGTTACCCGATACTGTTTCAAATGCAGAAATCAGAATATTCAACATGGTCGGCGAGCTGGAATATGCTTCCACCACGATAAAAAGCATTACGCAAATCGACGTAACGAATTTTGAAAGCGGAATGCACATCGTTCAATTGACGATGGGCAACAGCGTGGCGAGACAGAAATTCATCAAGCAATAAAAAGCAAAAACCGGCATTGCGGGTTCGAGTCCCCGCGCCAATGCTGAAGCTTCCATAAGCTGAAATTTTCACCGGGGTTGCACCCGGCCCCGCAGACCAGAACAGGATATCTTACCGGGAACTGTTCAATCTTCCGTCGAAAGGAAGAACTGCCGCAGCTCGTCCGAGAATTCATGCGGCTTTTCAAACGGGACATAATGCCCGCACTGGCTGAAATAATGCACGGCCGCCTTGCGGATCTTCTGCCGCGCGATATCGCCGATCACGTGAACGTTCATCAGCGGGTGCACAAAACGGTTGGGAATAAGCTGGTCGTTTTCCCCGAAGATCACGAGACAGGGCTGGTGAATGTGATTGAGGAACGGGATCACCGGCTCGTTCAGCATTCCTTTTACCGAACCGATGATCGTCTCGCTGAACGTCGCGAATTTTTCCGTCTGCTGGTAGAT
>DASTSF010000082.1:0-3384 GCA_035760825.1 Bacteroidia bacterium | reverse complement strand
CAGCCTAGATGCAGGACACAACCGCCATCTCGAGATCAAAAGAATACAGACGCAGCCCGGGCATCTTCCTTCCGTCCGGCGCATCTTTCTTACGATCGACAATGATTCCCGTCTTGTTGAATCGCATATCAACGGGAAAAGCGGTTATTACATGTTCGACCAGGTGACGACGTATTTCTATTCCGAAAAGAATGTTCCCGTACGTACAGTTACGGAAGACAAGCTTCGCCGCCAGAAATCGTGGACGAAATACGAGTACGAATATTATTGAACGCCATCGAAAAAACGGCGATTGCCGGGATCCCGGTTAATACTGCTCGTTCGGGTTGGGGAAATCTTTCGCTTTGATATCGCTGATGTATTTTCCCACGGCTCCCGTGATCTCTTCGTAAAGATTGAGGTAACGCCGTAAAAAACGCGGATGGAATTCGTTCGTCAGTCCCACCATATCGTGGAACACGAGCACCTGGCCGTCCACTCCTCCGCCCGCGCCGATGCCGATCACGGGAATGGAAATTTCTTTTGCTACTTTTTCCGCGAGCGTGGCGGGAATTTTTTCAAGAACAAGCGCAAAGCAACCGGCATCTTCCAGCACATGCGCATCGGAAATAAGTCGCGCAGCTTCCTCTTCTTCTTTCGCGCGGACCGTATACGTTCCGAATTTATAGATCGATTGCGGTGTGAGCCCGAGATGACCCATGACAGGAATTCCCGCGGTCAGGATGCGTTCGATGGATTCCTTCACTTCTCTTCCGCCTTCCAGCTTCACCGCGTGTGCGCCGGATTCCTTCATGATGCGGATCGACGAGTTGAGCGCTTCCTTGGAATTTCCCTGGTAGGAACCGAACGGAAGATCCACGACGATCAGCGCACGGTCGACGCCACGCACCACGCTCGAGGCGTGATAGATCATCTGGTCGAGCGTAACGGGAAGCGTGGTGACATTACCCGCCATCACGTTCGACGCGGAATCGCCGACGAGAATGACGTCTATTCCTGCCGCATCGATGATCCGTGCGGTCGTATAATCGTACGCGGTCAGCATGGCGATCTTCTCGCCGGAGTTTTTCATCTCCTGCAGAACGTGCGTCGTGACTTTCCTGACTTCTTTTCTGTGTACTGACATGGCGTGGCTGAGGTAAAAACCGGTTTAATTACAGGACAAAGTTACCGCAAATATTTCCGACGATTCAAAATCCGAGCCCCCATTCGTGCTCTTCCACACCGAGAAAAACGCCGTCCCCGCGCACTTCCACCGGGAATACCCGTGCGGCGCCGGTTCCACTTCTCGCCCTCCCCGTGCTGAATTCGAAAACATAGCGGTGCAGCGGGCAGACAATCGCTTTCCCGTCCTCGGTACACCAGCCCATCGCCAAGGAAAAGCCGTTGTGCGGGCATTTTTCTTCGATCGCAAACAATCCTTCCTGCGTTTTTGCGAGGCACAATTTTCTCCCCGCGGCGTAACGCACCGTGATCTTTCCCAACGGAAATTCATCTTCAGAATCGGCGATCCTGATCCAGCGTATGATGGTGCGAAACATTTTTAATTGTAAACCGCTGTAAAAATACGCTGATGCAGGAGAAGTGCATCACTGCCGGCCGCAGGATCCATGCGGATGAGATGCTCGACGAGGATAACGGTTTTCTTCGGGTAAGCGGTAATCTCCAGGTTCATGCTTCCGCGGATGAAAATGATGTCCACGGCTTCATCTTTTTTCGGGGAATAGACGGGTCCCATCGTTTCATCGAAATTTCCTGCGCTGACGATTACCCCGTTGATGCTGACCACGCGGTCGCCGTCACGGAGACCGAAAGCATTCGTCGTGTCGGCATTGTGCACGAAAAAAACATCTTTCTCTTCGTCATACAACAAACCGAAGCGGCCGAACGTGAGCACGGAATCGATGGTTTCGGGTGCGTAAGCCCAGCCGATCTTGTTGAACGAACGGATCAGGTCGGGAGATTTTTCACCGGTGACATAATCCGCGATAAAATTTTTCACGGCAACGCCACCGATCCGCTCGAGGTAAAAATTCAGCGAATCCGGGTAAAAGCGGTTCATCGCATTCATCTGCATAACGGCTTCCCGCAGCCCTGTTTTCCCGCCGGTCGATTCGGTCAGCGTGATATCGAGCAGCATGGCCAGCAGCATCGCTCTTGCCTTCAGCGCTTCCCGTTTCAGCGGTTCTCCCGATTGCTTCACAATTGATTTTGTTTCCGCGATCGGCGTCAATGGGAAAAGTCCCGACAGCTTCACTTTCGCGCTCACCGCGCTCATGAATTCCTCCTCGCTGACGAACGAGTCGCGAACGGCGGAAAGCCAGCTGAAATACATCGCCGTTCCCTGGCTGAACCACCATTCCGGGCTGACCTGCGGTTTCAGGAAATCAGCGTTGCCGCACGTGGTCATCAGGTCGACGGGCCGCATAAGGTGCAGGAGATCGCCGGATATCTGCGACTGCAGATCCGAAGCCAGCATATCTTCGTCCACCTGCTCGGCCAGGAAATAAAATGCATTGTGCGCGTGCGCAAGTCCGCCGTAACCTCCGTGCACATTCAGCACCGTTTTGAACGGTGTTGTAAAATAAAACAACAGGTAATAATCCGACGGGGGCGCATCGGGAATAAAATTCGTTTCTGAAGTGATCTGGGCAGCGATCAGCCGCCGCACAAGTCTTGCCGTGACCTTTTCGTTCTCTGAAAAAACAGAAATATGAACGTAAATGTTCCCCGAACGAAAACCGCAGGTGTCGCTCACCGAAAACATCACGGGCCGTTCCACGAACTCGGCATACGAATTCGCCGAATAGCTTTCCCTGGTCGGGCTTTCATAATGAAAATCCCAGTCGCCGCTCGCCGAAAGATCATCCGGGTGGATCACGCTGACATAATAGGGAATGGACGAATAGCCGGAAAGATAGCCGAACAGGAAGGCGTGATTGAGGACGAAGCTGCTTCCGCTCTGGAAATTCGTTCCGGCCGGCTGGGGAACATAATTGAATTTTTCATCGCTCATCCGCGGGTTCGTCTTTTCCATGTCCCACGTATCGTCCACCCAGTATTCGATCTTTTTCAGCACGGCTCCTTTGCGCATTTTCAGCACGATGACGTTGTCGCTTTTCTTCGTGACCTTCAGCGGGAAACCCTTATCGTCGAGCGCGTAGAACTGGTGAACGAAACGGCCCGCATTGACGGGCGTGGGGATGCCGGGAACGTATTCGGGAAGAATGTATTCGATCTTCGTGCAATTGACCGGCGGCGTCATGATCGTCACTTTTACCCGGTCTTTGTCAGGCGCCACGCTCTGCAGGTCGACTGAAATATGGTAGACCCACGGATTGTCGGTTTCCTGGGAATGTGCGTCCTGCGGCAGAAAGCAGGATA
>DASTSF010000081.1:0-3140 GCA_035760825.1 Bacteroidia bacterium | reverse complement strand
ACCCTGCTCAGCGTCTCCGGGGTAAGGCCGAGATACGTGGCGATGTAATGCTGCGGAACGCGCCGGATCAGCGAGGGCCTTTCCTTCAGCAGGCGGAGGTATTTCTGCTCGGCGGTTTCGGTGAGCGCCTGCCCGAGCTTTTCCTGCATGCGCGCGGCGAGGCGTTGCTGTCCTTTCGTGTGATATTCCCTGTACCACGCGAACGTATCGAACGCGTACTGCCAGTTTTTCCTCGAAAGCAGCAGCACCTCGCAATCTTCCATCGCCTGGAGATTCAGGTTTGTCGGCGTAGCGTTCCGGAAACTCGATGCATCTCCCGACCACCATTTTTCTTCGGCGAAATACACCGTGCTTTCCACGCCTTCCGGGCTGATGTAATACTGGCGAAGACAGCCTTTCAGGATAAAAACGGCGAATTTCACTACGTCGCCGGCCTGGAAAAAATGTTCGTTCCGGCGAATGGAAAAAGACTCGAGCAACGCGCTGAACTTTTCAAATTCACCGTCCGGGATGCTCACCTTCGAGCGGAATTCATCTTCCAGCAGGGATGTGTTCATCGGCGATTGCGTCAGGCGTATTGTATCGCCGATTCGAACGTTTCCTCGTGGCAATTGGCCATGTCGAGCTCATACTGCGCCGGAAAAGGCGGCTCAAGCAGGCAGCCGCGAAGAATGTAAGGATAGGTTTCGGCGTACGTCCGTATTTCGCCGGGACTGATGCGGCGGTAAATGTGCGAGCGGTGCAGCTTGCCGGGCTTGTCGATGCCGGCGGCCGCCATCAGTTCGACGGCGCTTTTCACCGTTTCATTGTGAAAATTCATCACGCGGACCTTCTTATCGTCAACCACCAGTCCTTTCATCAGCGATTTGTCCTGCGTGGCCACGCCCGTGGGACATGTATTCGTGTTGCATTCCAGCGCCTGTATGCAGCCGAGCGCAAGCATCATCGCACGCGCGCTGTTGCACATGTCCGCGCCCAGCGCAAGGTTTTTCACGATCTCGAAACCGGAAGAAACTTTTCCTGATGCAATGATGCGGATGTGGCGCTTCAGCGCAAAACCGTTCAACGCATCGTATACGAATGCCACGGCATCGCGCAGCGGCATGCCGACGTGATTGGAAAATTCGAGCGGCGCCGCACCTGTGCCTCCTTCTCCCCCATCGACGGTGATGAAATCCGGCATGATGCCCGTCTTCACCATCGCTTTGCACAGGGCGAGAAATTGTCCCTTGTTGCCCACGCACAATTTGAAGCCAACGGGTTTTCCGCCGGAAAGATCGCGCAGCTTTTTGATGAAATGCATCATTTCCACCGGCGTCCGGAACGCGGTATGCCCGGGAGGAGAAAGCACGTCTTTTCCCATTTCCACGAGGCGGATCTTCGCGATCTCTTCGGTCACCTTGCGCGCGGGAAGAATGCCGCCATGACCCGGTTTAGCGCCCTGCGACAATTTGATCTCTATCATCTTGACATTGGGCAGCACGGCGCGTTCGGCGAACAGTTCGTAGTTGAATGTGCCGTCCTTGTTGCGGCAGCCGAAATAACCCGTACCGATCTGCCAGATGATATCGCCGCCGGGCCGGAGGTGATACGGACTGAGCCCGCCTTCGCCCGTGTTGTGCGCAAAACCGCCGAGCTTCGCGCCTCCGTTGAGCGCCAGGATCGCATTCTGGCTGAGGGAACCGAAACTCATGGCAGAAATATTGAGAATGCTCGCTGCATACGGCTGTTTGCATTCAGGTCCGCCGACGATCACACGGGGGTTTTCTTCGAGGTCGTGTGCGCTCAGCGGGGCAATGCTGTGGTTCAGCCATTCGTAACCGGTTTCGTACACATTGAGCTGCGTACCGAACGGCGTGGTGTCCGTCACTTTTTTTGAACGCTGGTAAACCACGCTCCTGCTCATACGGTTGAACGGCGTGCCGTCGGTGTCGGATTCGATGAAGTACTGGTAGATTTTCGGTCGCATCCATTCCGCGAGGTAACGCATTCTTCCGAATACCGGGAAGTTGCGCCGTATCGTCTGGTGTTCCTGGTTCATGTCAATCACGCCGACGAGAATTACGGGAAGCACGAGAACAAACGACCACGCCGCGGGATGCCAGAAATAAGTGGCGGCTGCCAGCGCAGCAATAAGAAAAATGGAAAAGTAAATGAATGGTTTTCTCATGGCGAGCGGATTTGAGAAAAGAAAGTTAAGCGATTGATGCGAAAAAAACGTCTCCCGGAAAAAGATAATGACGCTTTACCGGGCCAGAACGCAACTCGAAAAATCACAAACCGCGCCTGCCCTCCGGGAACTCAGCAAACGACGCCGTACAGGTCGAACTCTTCCGTTCTTTCGATCTTCACGCTCGCGAAATCGCCGGTGCGCACGTAATTATCTTTGGCGGAAACGAGCACCTCGTTGTCCACTTCGGGCGAATCGGCTTCGGTACGGCCGATGAAATAATCGCCTTCCTTGCGGTCGAATAAAACTTTAAACGTCTTTCCTTCTTTCGTTCGGTTGATCTCCGCGGAAATCCCTGACTGAATTTCCATCACATCTTCAGCGCGCTGCTGTTTTATTTCTGCGGGAACGTCGTCATTGAGCTTGTACGCTGAAGTGTTTTCCTCGTGCGAATACGTGAACACGCCGAGGCGGTCGAAACGCGTCTGCTCCACCCATTCCTTCATTTCCTCGTGGTCTTTTTCCGTTTCGCCGGGATAACCGGTAATGAGCGTCGTGCGGAACGTAATTCCCGGCACGCGGTCGCGAACCTCGTTCACGAGATCGATCGTTTTCTGCTTCGTCGTGCCTCGCTTCATGCTTTTGAGCATGTGGTCGCTGATGTGCTGCAGCGGCATGTCGATGTAATTGCAGATGTTCGGCGTTTCGCGCATGACGTCGAGAATGTCCATCGGGAAACCGCTGGGGAACGCGTAATGCAGGCGGATCCAGTCGATGCCTTCCACGTCCGCAAGATGCTTCAGCAGTTCGCTGAGGTTGCGTTTCCCGTAAATATCGAGGCCGTAATACGTGGAATCCTGCGCAATGAGAATGAGCTCTTTCGTTCCGTTCTTCGTGAGGTTCTTCGCCTGCGCAACAAGCTGTTCGATGGGCGTGGAAACGTGCTTCCCGCGCATGAGCGGGATGGCAC
>DASTSF010000080.1:0-8718 GCA_035760825.1 Bacteroidia bacterium | reverse complement strand
TTCCCCTGCCCCTGGCGGAAAGAAGAAAAAGTCAGCACAAGCCGTTTTCCGTCCGTTGCTGCAGAAGTGATCGCGTTAAGCGTATTGCATTCACCGACCTTCCGGCTGAAGATCGTTTTGAAATCACCGATACGCTTTGTTTCCAGCCAGGTTTCCGTTTCATTGCCCGCAGAATCGCCGGATGCGGAAGCGCTGTTCACAGTTGTAGTCACGTAAATATTTTCGCTGTCGGCGGCGAGTATCTCTTTCAGCCCGGGCAAAGAACTTCTGTTCTGCAAATCGCTTAGCGGATGTGGTTCGCAGAAAAGCGCAAAACCGGCTGCGGAAACAAAGAACAGCCACAGCAGGATACCGGCTGCTGCGAAAAAAAAAGCCAGCGAACGTTTCTGCGACAGGGGCAGAAAAAAAAGCACACACAGCAGCAGGATGGATGCCAGGAAGGCCATGGGGTTCATGGATTTTGGGAATTGCGGATAAAATCTGTTTAATGATTGTGATAAAAAAAGCAGCCGCAAACAACGGCAAAGGTTCTTTTTAACAAGAATAGAATTATCTTTCCATTGGCAAACAGTATTTCAGATGTTTTACAGAACCTCTTTTCGCTTCCTGGCGATGTTGTTTTTGCTTTCCGGCATTTCCATGTCTGCACAGACATTCTGGATGCAGCATGCAGGAAGCGCGACGATCGACGAGGGAATGGACGTGGCTGTTGACGGATCGGGGAACACATTTTCAACGGGCTATTTCACCTCCACTGCAACGTTCGGCAGCTCGTCTTTAAGCTCTTCCGGCGTGGATGACATTTACCTCGCCAGGCTGGGAACGAACGGACTTTACCAGTGGATACAGAAAGCCGGCGGTACGGGATCCGACCGTGCGTTATCGGTAAAAGCCGATGCAGCGGGCAACAGCTACATCACGGGTTTTTTTCACGGAACGGCGACGTTCGGCAGCCAGTCGGTGACGGCGGCGGGCGCACAGGATGTTTTCATTGCGAAATACGATCCGTCGGGTACGTGCCTGTGGGTGAAAAGCGGGGGCGGCGCGAATGCGGATATCGGCAACGGGATCACCGTGGATAATTCGGGAAATGTGATCGTCACCGGGGAATTTGCGGGCACCGCGACGTTCGGGAGCTTTTCACTGACGAGCATGAACGGGAGCACCGACGTTTTCACCACGAAGCTCGATGCGTCGGGGAATTTTCTCTGGGCGAAAAAAGGAACGGCTCCCCTCACCGACCGCGGCATCGATGTCGACTGCGACGCTTCGGGAAATATATATGTCACCGGGCAATTCTCCGACAGCATTACGTTCGACGTGACCCACAACAACAACATGCTGAACGCGATCTTCCTCATCAGCTATGACCCGTCGGGCAACGAGCAGTGGTTCCGCGTGATCGGCGGCGGCGTGGTAAACATCTCCAACTCGATCGCCTGCAACGGCGCCGGGGGAATTTTTCTCACCGGCGATTTCCAGGGAACGCTTACCTTTTTCGGAAGCACGAACACGAATCTTTCCGCGACTTATGCCAACTGTATCTTCATCGCCCGCTACGACCAGTCGGGAAACCTCGTGTGGGACGCCGCAGAAAGCTCCGATTCACCGCTGACCTCGCGGAGCATTACGGCGGATGCGAACAGCTGCTTCATCGCCGGGAATTTCAAATGCACGTTCGACAGCTACAGCGACCGTTACGGAAGCGGCATATTCAACAGCTCGGGCTACTGGGATATTTTCGAAGGGAAATACGACGCATCCTCCGGTTCATGGGGCATGAGCCGGCAGCTCGGCGGAAAAAAAGACCAGAACTGCAACGGCATCGCCGTGGATGCCGCGGGAAACCCGCATGTAACGGGTTCCTACGTTCAATCGCTTGTCGTGCCTGTCGATCCTTCGTTTTACGGGTTTATTTTTTTCACCGGCTATGGAATGACCATGAACACAGACGTCGCCACGTCAACTGTTTACTGCAGCGACCCGTATTACAATTCCTATGCTGTTGCACCGGCCGTGGGGAATGCGGATATTTTTATCGGCGATCCGTTCGATCCGGCCCGCGCTCCGTATGATTTTTACTGGCGGAACGGAAGCGGCTGCGTCACGCCATGGGTGGATCTCTGCATCCACCGGCAGAATAATTACGATTACGATTGCTTCGGCGATACGCTCGACGCCTGCACGGTTGCGCATCTTATGGCGGCCACGCAGACATCGCTGTTTTCACCGGCGAACAGCGTAGGCCCGGATTTCACCTACCAGTGGTCGAACGGAGCTACTTCGCCGACGACCAATATCAGCACAACCGGCTATTGCTGGGCGACGATCACTTCGGCGGACGGCTGCTATACACGGGAAGATTCCATTTACGTCATCATTCATCCGCCGCCGCCCATTCCGACGATCAGCGACAACGTCGGGATAAACAACAATTCCACCAATCCGCAGCTGGTGGAGATCTGCGGAGATTCCGTCATTCTCACCGGCGGAAACCTGGGTTCCAATACCTATGGCTGGACCGGTCCGCAATTCGATCCTTCTTTCTCAGGCTCGAACCCGGTAACGATCGACAGCTCGGGCAACTATGTGCTTACGGTTGTCGACCAGTACGGCTGCAAAAACACGGACACCGTCCCTGTGCTGCTCGATCATCCACTGCAGCAGATCATCCCGGATATTTACTGCCTCGATGATTCCGACCAGAACGACAGCATCACCGTATGCGACGGAACGAACATTCATTTCATGCCGTATGATTCGCTCACGAATCCGAATGCATTACCCGAATGCATCGATCAGCTTACCGTCGTGGCGTGGCACATCTCGCCGGGAAATCCCAATGCGATCATTTCCGATTCCACGGACTGCCAGTCCATACTCAACGCGATCAGCACAGCGATCGTTCACCAGACAGGATGGTATACCATCACGGAAATCATCATACGGAACAACCTGTGCGGGAACGACACGGTGACGTATAGCCACAACTACTATTTTGACATCCTGCCCGTTCCTCCCCCGGGATCATTACCCATGGTGATCACAGGCGATTCGCTTTTTTGTCCCGGCGATTCCGCGATGCTCGTTGTTACCGGCGGTGCGAATTATTTATGGAACACCAACTCCACGAACGACACCATCTACACCACGCTGCCCGGCAATTATTACGTGCAGGGAATCGACACCGTTACCAACAGCTACGGTTGCTCCACTGTTTATTACGGCTATGCCAATGCCGTGGTGAACATGACGCCGCAGCCAGTCGTGACTTCACTTCCCGCTGACGGAACGATCTGCCCCGGCGATTCCGTGGAACTTATGTCGACGGGCAACGGAAATTTCGCGTGGAACGGACCGAACGGTCCCATCGCGACGAACTCATCCAGCATCTGGGTGACATCGCCCGGAACGTATTATTGCATTGTCACGGATCCGTCGGGATGCACGCTGCTGTCCAATTCCGTTATCCTGCAGCAATACAACACGCCCGGGCTTTCCCTTTCACCGTCCTCTGTTCTTTGTCCCGGCGACACCGTCGTGCTTACCGTGAACAGCAACAACGGCAGCACCATCACGTGGCTTCCGCCGCTCAGCGGGAATTCGCTCACGCAATACATCACGCAGCCGGGCACCTATTCCTGCTCTATACAGTCGTGCAGCATTCCCACGAATCTTTCCGTAACGATCGTTCCGGCGCAGGCCGTGGCGATGATCACACCGCTGACATCCACCGTTGCCTGCGAAGGCGATTCCATTCTTCTCGGCGCCAACACCGGGATGAACACATACAACTGGCAGCCGGGAAACAGCTCCGCGCTGACGATCTACGCACACAACAGCGGGATGTATTACCTCACCACCACCGATACCGGAGGTTGCGTTGCGCGCGATTCGTTCGCCGTACAGTTCACGCAAAACCTGCTCCAGCCGCCGGCGGTGACCGACACAACGATCTGCGCGGGAAAACCGGTACTTCTCATTGCGGGCGGAACACCGGTGATCAACTGGTACCTCACTCCTTCGGGCGGAACTCCTTTCACGACGGGACCTTATCTCCAGCTTCCGGCTGTGTTTGCAGATACGGCGTTCTATCTTCTCAGCGATGACAGCGTCTGCCGCAGCGGTTATTCCGTGATCCGCGTTCACACCGAAGAATGCACGCCGCTTACGCCAAATGTTTTCACGCCCGACGGTGACGGCGTCAACGACGTGTGGGCGCTGTACGAACCTTACGCGGCAGGCATACGCGTGCGCATCTACGACCGCTGGGGCGTGCTCGTGTACGAATACGGCGACCTGGACGGCTATTGGGACGGGACGTACATGAAGAACGGAAAACCCGTAACAGACGGCGTTTATTATTACATCGGCGATGTGGATATGGGAAGCGGGAACGTGGAGCAGAAAACCGGGTTTGTGCAGCTGATCAGGAACGGCGGAAAATAACCTGGTCTTCGATCCCGGGCGGGACAGGCAGCTTCATACAGCAACGTTGAACGGCGCGTGAAAACCATCGTTTGCGAATGGTAATTCCCGGTTTTCGGAGATCTGCCAGGCGTTAGCCTCTATTTCAAAAACACATCTTAACACAGGGTAAAAAAATTTATCTCCGCGACTTTGGTGTTTTTTTATTTATTTACCTTTGAATGAACATTCAATCATAAAATATGCCGAGGACGGACAAGCAGCTTGAGGAACTTAGAAACGCGAAAACAGAACTGATCGAAAGTGTAGCGATGAAATGTTTCGCTGCCAAAGGATTTCACGCGACTTCGATAAGCTACATTGCCAGAAAAGCGGGCATTTCTGCGGGCCTGATGTATAACTATTTTTCAGGTAAAGACGAACTGCTCAAATCCATCTACTTAAAAGGCATAAAAAAGGTATTTGCGCCACTGGAAGGGGAAGCACTTACCAAAGAAAAGTTCATGGCTTTCATTGAATATATTTTCAATGAAATGGAAACCAACACTGAATTCTGGAAACTGTATTTCATTGTAATCAGCCAACCCGATGTATTGGCCCGCTATCAAGCGTACATGTTGGAAACAGCTTTGCCGATTATGAACGCCATCATAAGCTATTTTGCTAAGCAAAGGATGAAAAACCCTGAAGTGGAGGCGCAGTTCCTGTTTTCCACACTGGATGGCGTATGCATCAATTATTTAATCAACTACCCGAAATATCCTTTAAAGCAGATCAAACAAAAAATTCTTAAAAATTATGCGTAACACTAAAATCCTGGTATCAGGTGCAGGCGTCGGCGGACTTACGGTCGCCTACTTCCTAAAGCAAAAAGGGTTCACCCCCGTGGTCATTGAAAAAGCCTCATCCCTGAGAGACGGCGGTTACATGATAGACTTTTTCTCGTCCGGAATTTCCGTAGCTGAAAAAATGGGGATCATTGAGCAGTTAAAAGAAAAAGACCACCGTTCCAACATCATCATTCAGCAAAATGAAAAAGGTGAAAAACAATTCATTTTGAACATGTCCGGTTTTCGGGAATCTGTCAAGGGGAAATTGTTCAACTTTTTACGCACGGATTTAGTGGATGTGCTTTATAAAAAAGTCAAAGAAGACGTGGAAATCAGGTTTTCGACTTCCATACAAAGTATAAGCCAGGATAGTAATAACGTTACCGTGACCTTCGAAAACGGGAAACAGGAAACCTTCGATTTACTTATCGGGGCCGATGGGCTTAGGTCCAATGTCCGTGCAAAAGTATATGCCCCTGAAAAAATTGAAGAGTTGTTTCTTGGCTGTTACGTCTGCGGACTGGAGCACAATGTCCCGGTTAACGTGGATAACGGGGAAGTCATCTCAATGCTTTGTCCTAAAAGGCAAATAATGACGTATACCACCGGCAAAGGAGTTTCAAACAGTCTTTTTGTATTCAAATCTCCCAAACTCAAACTTTTAACTACGAAGGAAGAGATAGATGTTTTAAATAAAGAGTTTGCCGGTTTTGCATCCCCGGTGCCTGAAATAATTAACGAAGCATCCAAAAAAGACAAACTTTTCTTTGACCAGGTAACCCAAATCCGTATTCACGACCAATGGCACAAAAACAGGGTGGTGCTGATCGGTGATGCGGCATTCTGCATTACCCTGCTTTCCGGGCAAGGTTCTTCAATGGCAATGACCGCTGCTTATGTTCTTTCCGAGCAACTGGAAAAGCACAGGGATGATTATGAAACAGCATTTACAGAATATGAAAAATCACTCCGGCCAATGATTGAAAAAATGCAAAAAAAGGCGGTTGGCAATTCAGCGACATTTATTCCGGCATCGAAGTTTAGCCTTTGGATCAGGAATCTTTTCGCCCCGCTCGTATTTAAAAAAATATTTTCCAGCTTATTAATAAAGCAATTGGGGGCAAATAACTATTTTGAAAAGGAATAACCGGACAATAAAATCAGAACCCGCCAATGACCAATAGAACCTTAACAGCCCTGGCAATAAGATTTGCTGCGCTATTACTCTTCATGAAAATATTTGACCAGTTCGGTTTTTATTTTCTTTCTATTTATTATACAGCGTTAATGCCGGTTTTGGAAAATCAGTTACATACCTCGCTTGACAAATTTTACTACAACGGAACGTTCTTACTCCTTGGCAATTTCTTGATTTCAGGTATTTTGTTTTTTAAAGCGGAATGGGTTTCATCAAAGCTCATTAAGGTGGACAGTGACATTACTATCGGGCTGACGCCTGAAAAATTAATCAGGGTCATACTCCTGACAACCGGAATAACCTGGCTTGCGTATTCGGTTTATTTGCTTCCCGATCTTTACGACTACATTCAAATGATGATTGCAAAAGCCAATCATCTTGGGTTTGCAAAGAAGGTGGATTTCAGTCCAATCTATTATATACTAAAGACAACGATCGCCTTCCTTTTTGTTTTCCGGGTTGAAAAAATCAGTTCGTATCTTGAGAAAAAAATGAACAGGAGCGAAGTCAGACAAGATAAAAACAACTGAGGGTTTTACTGAAAACCGGGCACTTGTTCCAAGTGTCCGGTTAAACCGCGGGACATCAAAGACCCTTCCGCTCCATCCACCGGATAGTTTCTCTCGCTGCGTTGAGGTGAAAATCTATATTCCTATTTTCGCAGCGTGCTGAAAAATAAAAACCCTGTTTTCGAAAAAGTTGAGATCACCGGCATTGCTGCTGAAGGAAAAGCCGTCGGGCGTGCCGGGGAGCTCGTGCTGTTCGTGGCGAATGCGGTTCCCGGCGACGTGGCGGACATACGCGTCACGAAAAAGAAAAAGAATTTTGCGGAAGGCGTGGCCGTGAAATTTCATACGCTTTCCGGCAAACGTTCCGAACCGGCGTGCCCGCATTTCGGAACGTGCGGCGGCTGCAAATGGCAGCATCTTTCCTATGAGTGGCAGCTGAAGTACAAGCAGCAGCAGGTGCAGGATGCATTCGGGCGCATCGGGAAAATTCAATTCCCGGAACCGCTTCCTATCCTCGGCTCGAAAAAAATTTACAATTACCGCAACCGCCTCGATTTTTCCTTTTCCGATAAAAAATGGCTCACGCTCGAAGAGATCAACAGCGGCGTCCGGGTGGAAGACCGCAACGCGCTGGGGTTTCACATTCCCGGGACGTTCGATAAAGTGCTCGACCTGAAGGAATGCCACCTGCAGGGAGAAATTTCGGAGAACATACGCAGGTTCGTCCGCGAATACACGGGGAAGAGCGGCTACACGTATTTCGATATCCGGGATCACGCCGGGATGATGCGGTCGCTGATCATACGCACCTCCTCCACCGGCGAAGTGATGGTGATCGTGCAGTTCTTCGACGATGATTTCGAGCTCCGCGATGCGCTGCTTGCTGCGATGGCGGAAAAATTCCCGCAGATCACCTCGCTGCTGTACGTGATCAACCAGAAAGGGAACGACACGTTCAACGACCTTGCCGTGCACACGTTCTCCGGCCGCGAGTACATCATCGAGGAAATGGAAGGATTACAGTTCCGCGTCGGACCGAAATCATTTTACCAGACGAATTCCGCGCAGGCGTATGAGCTGTACAAAGTGGCGCGCGATTTCGCAGGACTTACCGGGAATGAAAACGTGTACGACCTCTACACCGGAACAGGAACGATCGCCCTTTTCGTGGCAGGGAAAGCGAAAAAAGTGACCGGCGTCGAGATCGTGGAAGCGGCCATCGCCGACGCAAAGCTGAACGCGGAGCTGAACGGAATTTCCAATGCCGGCTTTTTCGCCGCCGACATGAAAGACATTTTCAATGCAGCTTTCCTGGAAGAGCACGGAAAACCCGACGTCATCATCACCGATCCCCCGCGCGCGGGAATGCACGAAGACGTCGTGAAGTCGATCTGCGGAAGCGGCGCGGAAAAGATCGTCTACGTCAGCTGCAATCCCGCTTCGCAGGCGCGCGACCTTTCTCTCCTCGACCCGTTCTATTCCGTGGAAAAAGTGCAGCCGGTGGATATGTTCCCTCAGACCCACCACGTGGAGAACGTCGTGCTGCTGAAAAAGAGGTGATCCGCTCCTTTATTTGTTAAACCTTGCTAATGCCGTTCGTTTATCCTAATGACCGCCCGGGGGCATGAAGTTTGCAGCAACGGAATTTTCTTAACTTAGTGTATTATTAAAACAGCTCCCTTGCGGAACGGTTTAAAATATTTTACGGTATTGTTTGCGGTCCTGCTGCACCTACAGGGCTTTTCCCGTGATC
>DASTSF010000079.1:0-2861 GCA_035760825.1 Bacteroidia bacterium | reverse complement strand
TGCGCCGGGTCGGTGATCTCGTTCATGAACATGCCCCAGCGGTCGTAGATTTTCACATCGAGCGCAGCAATTCCTTCTGTCGTGATGAGGAAGAAATCATTCGTGCCGTCCCCGTTCGGTGTGAAGACATTAGGAACGTTCAGCGTGCTGTAGGAATCAAGGAGATGGATCGTGTCCGTGATCCGGCAGCAATTTATATTGACGTTGACCCAGTAAGTGCCGGGGGCGGACGCAGTAAAAGTCGACTGCGTGGAGCCGTCCTGCCATTCGTAAGTTGCCCCCGCAACCGTAGCGTCCAGCAGGAGCGGATCATGGGTATCGGTGTCATTGCCGAGATCAACATGGTAAAAGCTGCATTCGTCGGGAAGCGGGTGCGTGCCCGTACCTGATGTGGTTGTGTAGGTAAGTCCCGAAGGATAAAAAGACATGCTGCATGTCGTCGTCGCATTTGCATTCGGAGATTCGACAACGTTGATCGGTGCGGCGTCGGAACAGGATGAATTGCCATCCAGGTCCATGGAAGCCAGTATAAGGTCGGAATGAGTTCCGTCGGTCTGTACGCCGGTGAAGTAAACGGTATTCCCGATCAGCGTTGCGAAATTCGTGGGGACGGAATACTGGTATTGCCCGGATGCGTTTGAGCCGAACGTCTTTGACCACAGCAGGTTTCCCTGGTTGTCAGTGGCAATCACAAAAATGTGCCGTGTTGTAAGCTGACCGAATTCATTCGTAAACCCGATGAGCAGATAGCCATTCGGGGTCTTCAGCACTTTGTTGGCGATCTCGCAGGGCGAAGAAGTGATGTCGTAATCCTTCGACCAGAGCATGTTCCCCAGCGTATCGGTCACGATCAGGCCGTTAGTGTAGGCACCGAGGGTTGCGGTTCTGCTACCCCTGTAACAGATCACGATGGAATCATTGTTGTAGATAAGGTCTTCTCCGTAGATAGTTGCGCTCTGGCTGAAAGTGAAGAGCTCGTATTGCGACCATAAAACATTCCCGGTGTTGTCAAACTTGGTAACGTACGGCCGCATTCCGTCTGTAAAAGAACCGTCGATGTAGATCCTGCCGGTCGTATACATAGCGTTATTCCTCCCCGTGGTCATTGAACTCACGTCGTCTATGTACGGATTCGATGAGACATAATTGATGCGATCGGAGGTCCACGTGACATTGCCATTCGAAGCGTCCACTCTTGCCGTCACGACATCATTATAGGTTCCGTTCGACAGGTAGGCGATATCTTCGATCAGCACATACTGGCTTACAGAATTAGCCATGATACGTTCGCAATAAACCGGGCGTGTGTCGTTCACTCTGCTGCACCACTGCATGTTTCCGTTCAGATCAAACCTGAAAAAGAAACCTTTCCTGTCATAAGGGCTGTTGCACTCGGCAGAACCCGTTCCTACCAGGTAATTGTCCGGTGAAATGGTCATGTAATAAATCACATTGATATAAGAGGCGGAATCGTAAGGAAGAAAAGTCCGGGTCCAGATCACGTTTCCATTCGGTGAGACTTTCATGATCAGCGCACTGTCCGAAGCATAACCGGCGACGAAAAGATTGCCGTCCGGAGAAGGGATTACGACTGTGCCGCATTCGTCGAGGGAGGGCTGACCGAATGTCCTGAAGAAGGTCTGCGCTTTTATCCCGGGAGCAAGCAGAAAAAAAACGGCAAGAAGGAAAGCGGCGTTATGAATTTTCCGGTGCATAGCTGATCG
This sequence comes from Bacteroidia bacterium, assembly GCA_035760825.1. Lineage (GTDB taxonomy): Bacteria > Bacteroidota > Bacteroidia > Palsa-965 > Palsa-965. The sequence continues at coordinate 1,137 of DASTSF010000079.1, read as the reverse complement.
CATTGGCATGATCCTTAATTATTGTAATGAAGCATTTTTCCGGGCGGGATAATATCAAACATTTTGGGTTGCCCGTGAACGGGGAGGAGGCTCAGCGGATGAGATTGACCTGGCCGATGAGATTATGCTCTTCACCGCGCACATCCGTCACGGAAAGTTTCCACACGTACGTATGGATCTGGCAAAGTTTTCCTCCTTTTCCCTGCACGGCCGTATCCATGCAGCCGGCGTCATTGGTGACGGTAAGCGTTACCGGGTAGCATCCGTCAGCGCTGTACGTAAAATCCGGGTTCTGCAGCGAAGATTCCGATCCCGCCGCATCGCCGAAATCCCACAGCCAGGAAACGGCGTTCGTGCTGCTGTCGGTGAATGCAGCCGTGAATGAACCGCCCGCCAGGTTGCCGCCAGGTGCAAATGCAGCTGTTACCGACGAAGACTGGACTTCTGAAAAAAGAGTATCGCTCCCGCATTGATTGCTGACAACGACAGAATAGGTTCCGGGTGTATCGATGCTGATCGTGGCGGTCGTGTCGCCGGTGCTCCACGAATAAGAGGTGCCGCCGGAGGCGGTGAGCGATGCTTCCTGTCCATCGCAGATGAAAGCATTCCCGCCCAGGGTCGCCAACGGCGTTCCGTAGGAGACGGTGATGCTGTCGGTGATCCAGCAGCAATTAATAGTGACATTCACCCAGTAAATACCTGCGCCGTCCGCGGTAAATGTTTGCTGCGTCGAGCCATCCTGCCATTGGTAAGTGGCTCCGGGGTTCCCCGCATCCAGCAAAAAAGCAGAACAGCTGCTGGTGTCCGGACCCAGGTCGACGTGGTAGGCGCTGCAGGGATCAGGGAAAGTGCGTGTGCCCGATCCTGTGGCCGGCACATAAGCGAGGTTGGGTTGCGAAAAAGTCATGTTGCACGCCGTCGTCGAAGGAGAGTTGGTGCTTTGCACGACGTTCAGGCTGGTGCCCGGGCTGCAGGCCACTTTACCGTCCAGGTCCATCGCGATGAGCAGAATATCGGAATGTGTCCCGTCGTACTGGTCGCTCGTGATATAAACAGTATTGCCGACCACGCAGGAAAATACCGAGGGTGCGGAAAACTGGTATTGTCCCATCGCGGGAGAGCCATAGGTTTTCGACC
>DASTSF010000078.1:0-2357 GCA_035760825.1 Bacteroidia bacterium | reverse complement strand
ACGGTAATGCCCGTCTGTATTCAGTTTCCAGATCACGAGGTATTTCTGGTTGCCGGTGTAATCGGAATCCGTTCCGTGCGCTTTGAAGGTTTCGATGCCGATCTCGTAGAGGAGCTCTTTGTTCCCGTTCAGTGAAACCATGTTGCGGTCGAGGGAATAGAAGTCGCCCGCGTGTGTCCAGTATTCTTTCGCGCCGCTTTTCCCGGAATAGATCGTGGAATTATCGCCAAGTATGCGCGTGTCATCGTCGTAAAGTCCGAGCAGCGAATCGCCTTTGCCCGAAACGATGAACGTGCTGTGCTGCTTTTCGAGCGAGCGGATCGTCCCTTCCCTGGAAGAAGGATTGAACGCGGCCGTGTCGCGATGAACGGAATCCTGCGGAACGGGAGAATGGTTTTCATTCGTGCAGGAAAAAAGAAGGAGTGTTGCGAGGGAAGCAAGCGTGATTTTCATTCTGCAAAGAAACGAAACACGGCAAAGGATTTCTAATTTTGCGGCGGACCTGTTTCAACGGTCTGAAAAAAAATCACCATGCCTGTAGACATTCTCGCATTCGGCATCCATCCCGACGATGTGGAGCTCAGCTGCTCCGGCACGTTGCTGCGCCACATTCAAGCCGGCTATTCGGCCGGCATCATCGATCTTTCACAGGGTGAGCTGGGCTCCCGCGGAAATGCGGAGCTGCGCCTGCTGGAGGCGGAAAAAGCGGCGAAAATACTCGGCGTATCTTTCCGTGAAAACCTCGGCATGGAAGATGGTTTTTTCGGCATCACGCGGGAGAACAAATTCCGCATCATCGAAAAAATACGCCAGCACCGGCCGAAGATCGTCCTCTGCAATGCGCTTTCGGACCGTCATCCCGACCACGGGCGCGCTGCGCAGCTCGTGGCGGAATCCTGTTTTTATTCAGGCCTGCGAAAGATCGAAACGGGGTTTGACAAAGAAATGCAGGAACCATGGCGGCCTGCTGCAGTTTATCATTACATCCAGGATCACTCGCTGACGCCCGACCTGGTGGTGGACGTTACGCCATACTTTGAAAAGAAAGTCGAAGCGATCAACGCGTTCAGCTCCCAGTTCTACGATCCTTCGTCGAAGGAACCCGCCACGCCCATTTCCTCGCTCGAGTTCATGGAATCGGTCAAAGCGAAAATGCGCGTGTGGGGTCGTGTGATCAACGTGGAATTTGCGGAAGGATTTAATGTCTCGCGCACGATCGGGGTGGACGACCTCGTGAAACTGAAATAATCTCTTCCCAACTTTTCCGCTTTTCAACTTTTCAATTTTTTCCCGCAATGAAACGCCTTTCTCTTTTTTTCCTTTTTGCATTTCTTTTCGCGCTGAAGTCGTTTGCCGACGAAGGCATGTGGCTTCCCGTGCTGCTCGACCAGCTCAATATCACCGATATGAAAGCGCGCGGATTCCAGCTCAACGCGGATGACATTTACAGTGTTAACCACTCAAGCATGAAAGACGCCGTCTGCCAGTTCGGCGGCGGATGCACGGCGGAAGTGATCTCGGGAAAAGGATTGGTGCTGACGAATCACCATTGCGGATTCCCTTACCTGCAGGCCTACAGCACGCTCGATCACAATTATGTGCGCGACGGTTTCTGGGCGATGAATGCCGGCCAGGAAATTCCCTGCCGGGGACTTACGGTTACGTTCATCGTGAGCATGGAAGACGTGACGGCGAAAATTCTCGATGGCGTGCAGGACACGATGAGCGAAGCTTCGCGCAATAAGGTCATCGACAGGAATTCGAAAGCGATGGAAAAAGAACGTTCGACGAAGAACAGCGACGCGATGGTGCGCGCATTCTATTACGGCAACGTGTTCTATCTTTTCATGACGCAGACGTTCAAAGACATCCGCATGGTAGGCGCTCCGCCCAATGACGTGGGCGATTTCGGCGGCGACGGCGATAACTGGGTGTGGCCGCGCCAGACGGCGGATTTTTCACTGTTCCGTATTTACGCGGATAAAGACAACGACCCCGCGGATTATTCGCCGGAAAATGTTCCGTATGCACCGAAATATTTTTTCAAAATAAACGCAAACGGCATTGGAGAAAATGATTTCACGATGGTGTACGGGTTCCCCGGTCACACGACGGAATACCTTTCTTCCGGGGGCGTCAGTCTTATCGAAAACGTGGCCGATCCGCTGAAAGTCGATCTGCGTACAAAACGCATCGGCATCATGGAGCAGCAGATGGCGAAAAGCGATTCGGTGAAAATAAAATACGCCGCGAAACGCAACGGGGCCGCGAACGCCTGGAAAAAATGGCAGGGCGAGATGAAAGGACTCGACGACAACCACGTCATCGACCAGAAGAAACAGGACGAAGCGGTTTTC
>DASTSF010000077.1:0-4054 GCA_035760825.1 Bacteroidia bacterium | reverse complement strand
GGTTCCGCCTCGAAGATCAGCGAAGAAGCCGGATCGATGATCAACTCGAGGAATGCGATGTGCAGCGGGAAAAGGATCATCGGGAAAGAAGGGAAGAGCACCGGCAGCATGGCGAGTCCGGCGATCGGGATGTGAACGGCGAAAACGTATCCCATCGCCTTGCGGATGTTTTCGTAAATAGATCTTCCTGTGCGGACCGCCTCGATGACCGAATCGAAATCATCATTGAGCAGGACGATGTCAGCCGCTTCCCGCGCCACGTCCGTTCCGCGTTGTCCCATCGCAATCCCGATGTGCGCCGATTTCAGCGCAGGCGCGTCATTCACACCGTCACCGGTCATGCCGACGATCTCTCCGTTCGCCTTGAGCGCATTCACGAGACGGAGCTTCTGCTCCGGCACAACACGCGCAAAAACATTCACCGACCTCACATCTTCTCCCAGCTGCGCATCGCTCATCTTTTCCATCGCGGCGCCGGTAATCACGCGGTCCGCATTTTTCAGTCCCATCTTTTCCGCCACGTGCATCGCCGTTTCCGGGTAATCGCCCGTGATCATAATGACACGGATCCCTGCATCGTAGCACATCTGCAGGTTTTCCCGCACGCCTTTCCGCAGCGGATCTTCGAAACCGAGCAGGCCGCAAAACCGGAACAAGAAATCCTTCTGTGCGTGCGGCAATTCCTTTTCTTTCCATTCCGCGCGCGCAACGGCGAGCACACGCAAACCCTGTTTGGCAAACCCGTTGACCTGCGCAAGAATATTTTCACGTTCTTCCGCATTCACCCGGCAAAGCGAAAGGATCGCTTCAGGCGCCCCTTTTGCGGCTGCAAAAAAACTTTCTTTTCCCGCTGCGCGATACACGCGCGTCATGGCAAACAGCGCAGGAGATAATTCATATTCACGCACGAAACCCTCATCGCCGGCTCCGCTTTTTCCGTCCTGCAGCTGCGCGTCGGCGATCGCACGTTCCATCGGATCGAAAACCGTCTGCTGGCTGGCGAGGCGCGCAACATGCAGCAGCTCCGTGAATACCTGCGCCGCCTGCCCGTTCCCGTTTTCATCGTCCCACATCTTTCCGTCCGCGAACATTTTCTTCACCTTCATCCGGTTTTCAGTGAGCGTTCCCGTTTTATCCGCGCAGAGAACCGTGACGCTGCCGAGCGTTTCAATGGAAGCCGGGTTGCGCGTCAGCACATTTCTCCGCGACATGCGCCACGCACCGAGCGCCATGAAGATCGTCAGCACCACGGCGAATTCTTCCGGCAGCATGGCCATCGCCAGTGAAATTCCTTCCAGCACGCCGCCCATCCAGTCGTGGCGGATGAACCCGAACACGAGCACAAGCGTGGCGGAAAGACTGAAACCTGTAATTGTAAAAATGCGGATGATCTTTCTTGTCTCTGCTTTCAGCAGCGCGGGTTCATCCTGCGTTTCTTTCAGCGACCGGCCGATCTTTCCGATGAAGGTGGACGTTCCTGTTTTCACCACGCGTGCAAGACCGTTTCCCCGCACAATGAGCGTTCCCGAATACACGAAAGGGATGTCTTCACCCTGAGGCGGACCGAATTCCTGCTTTCTGTCCCAGTTGCTTTTACGCACAGGAACCGACTCGCCGGTCAGCAATGATTCGTCGGTGACTAGATTGGTTTGCAGAAGCACCACCGCATCCGCGGCCACGCGATCGCCTTCACGCAGAATAAGCACGTCGCCGGGAACCACTTCTCTTCCGGCTATCCGTTTTGTCACTCCTTCGCGGATCACCAGCGCACGCGGACTCGAAAGATCGCGCAGCGCTTCCAGCGCACGTTCCGTTTTTTTTTCCTGGTAAAACGTGATCGCGATAATGATGGTAACGGAAGAAAAAAGCATTATGCCCTCCCGCGGATCACCCAGCACAAAGTAAAGAGCGCCGCATCCTACCAGCAGGATGAACATGGGTTCTTTCAGAACCCCCACAATAATTTTCCAGATCGATTTCGGCGCAGCCGAAGGAAGCTCATTGAACCCGAATTTCACCTGGAGCTGCTTCGCTTCACTTTCATTCAGCCCTTTCTGTTCAGGCAAGTCTTCCATAGAAGGCAGTTATTCGTTTCCGTAAGCTATGAAACAATTCACTTCGGAACTGTAACCGGGTAGCCTTTCTGTTTCCAGTCCCGCAGACCTCTTTCAAGCACATATACCTGGCAGAAACCATGGGAAGTCATATAGTCTGCCGCCATCCTGCTTCTTCCACCCACCTCACAGTACACGTAATAGGTTTTTGTTTTATCGAGCTTGCTGATCTCCGCTTCAAAATCCGCTGCGCGGAAATCGATATTGACGGCACCGCTGATATACCCAGTGCGGAACTCATCCGGCGTGCGCACATCCAGCACCACGCCGTCATGCCGGCCGGTCATTATTTTGAAGGAATCGGCTGAGAGAACGTGCGTGACTGTATCGCATACTTTTTGCGCACCGGCAACGGATGCAAACGCGAGGAGGAAAAAGAACAACAGGCTGGATTTCATCCTGACATGGATTTTCAGTAAGCGGTCCACCCGGCGTCGGCGGTGATGACCGTGCCGTTGACCAGGCTTGATTTATCCGATGCCAGGAAAAGAGCCAGCTCGGCAATCTCCGAAGGTTCTCCCATGCGGATATTCGTGCCCATCCCGAGACTCAGCTTCGCATAACCGAGCGGGTTCGGGTTCATTCCTTTCCCGATGTTCGTATTCACACCACCCGGCGCGATCGCGTTGCAACGGATGCCTTTGTCGCCATACATGTAACCTACGTTCTTCGTCAGCCCGATCACGGCATGCTTTGACGTCGTATACGCAACTCCTGCGCGCGCACCGAAAAGTCCGCCCACAGAAGCAACGTTGATAATGCTGCCTTTTCCTTTTTTAAGCATGACAGGAACCGCAAGCCTGCAGGCGTAAAATGGCCCGTTAAGGTTAACATCCATCACCCGTTTCCATACATCATCGCTCACTTCCGCCACGGGCATGAAATCATCGAGCACACCCGCGTTGTTGACGAGAATGTCAAGTCCGCCATAGGTTTCAACCGCCTTGTCGATCATGTTCTTCACATCACTCTCCTTCGTTACATCACATACAACAGCGGTAACATTTCCTTTCTTTTCACGGATCATTTTCACGACTTCCGCGAGGTCTTTTTCATCGCGGTCAGCTGCGATGACGTTCGCTCCTTCCGAGGCAAACAATTCCGCCATGGCTTTTCCCATGCCGGAAGCTGCGCCGGTAATAACGGCGGTCCTGTTTTCAAGTGTTTTCATTCTGAAGTTTTTTATGATTACGAATAGAAGAAGATGCGCTTCTCCCGTTTTTCTTTTTTGCAGATAGCTCCTCTGCTTTGTTCATATTGGCAATGCCGTTCATCAGCGCGTCCGAATTGAACGAGATGCTGTCGATGCCGCTTTCCACGAGGAACTGTGCATAGTCAGGAAAATCGCTGGGCGCCTGGCCGCACAATCCGACTTTCACACCGGCTTTCTTCGCTTTTGCGATGAGCGTTGCGATCAGCTGTTTCGCCGCTTCATCCTTTTCATTGAAAAGCGGGCTGATAACGGAATTATCACGGTCGATGCCGAGCGTGAGCTGCGTCAGGTCGTTCGAGCCGATGGAAAACCCGTCGAATATTTTCGCAAATTCCTCCGCGAGCAGAATATTCGAGGGAATTTCAGCCATCACATAAATTTCAAGGCCGTTCTTTCCGCGCACGAGACCATTCTTCTTCATTTCCGCGATCACTTTTTTGCCTTCCTCCACCGTACGGCAGAACGGGATCATCAGCTTGACATTCGTCAGTCCCATGTTGTCGCGCACACGTTTCATCGCCTGGCATTCCAGGCGGAAGCCTTCACGGTAACGGTCATGGTAATAACGCGAGGCGCCGCGGAAACCGATCATGGGGTTTTCTTCCGCAGGCTCGAATTCTTTTCCGCCGATGAGGTTGGCGTATTCATTCGTCTTAAAATCGCTCATGCGCACGATCACTTCGCGCGGGTAAAACGCGCAGGCCATCGTTGCGACCGCCATGGAAAG
>DASTSF010000076.1:0-5019 GCA_035760825.1 Bacteroidia bacterium | reverse complement strand
CTGGGATCCGGAGTTTAATGTCGCGGATTTGGAAATCTCATTTTTCTGTCTTTATCTTTGCGCCGCATGAAAACGATCACGATCAGCAAACATTGGTGGCACGCAAGTGAAAATCCTTCAGCTGTGTGACGCTGCTTTTTGTTGAACAACCATAAACGACAAGGCCCGCTGACACAGCGGGCTTTCGTTTTTTAGCACATTTCCCATGGAAACGATCACAGAAAAAGAAAAGACAAAAAAACAATCCGCGCATGCCGGGAAAATTCCCGTGCGGATCGTCGTGCGCACATTGCCGGCGGATACGTGCACGCCCGTGGGACTTTACCTGCGCCTGCGCGACCGCGTGACGGAAAAATGCACGGCCGGGTGCTCGACCGTCCTGCTCGAAAGCGCGGACAACGCCGAAGGCCGGAACAGCCGTTCCATTATCGCAACCGAACCCATCGCGAACGTGCAGGTGAAAGGTGGAAAAATTTCGTACGAAGTCCCGCAGGCGAATATTTACTTCGAAGCAACGGCTGACCGCGAAGTGCCGGAAATACTTCAGCAGTTTCTCGGGCTTTTCGAAGCGGATGAAAACTGTCCTCCGGGCATTCCCGCCGGGCTCATCGGCTATACGAGCTACGATGCGGTGCGTTGCTTCGAGAAAGTCCAGCTGCCCGCGGTCGATGATAACACGGTTTTGCTGCGTTATTCGCTGTACCGCACACTCATCGTTTTCGATCACCTGCGCGATACGCTCCGGATCGTTGAGCTGCTGCTGCCGGGAGATGAATCGACGGCCGGCGGGGTGGAAACGGTGATCTTCAACCGCGATGTGCCGCGTTTTTCATTCGAAAAAAAGGGAGAAGAAATTTCACCGGCGACGGATGAACGTTTCCTGGAAATGGTGGAAGCGGGGAAAGCGCACTGCCGCCGCGGTGATGTTTTCCAGGTCGTCCTTTCGCGCCAGTTCACGCAGAAATTTTCCGGCGATGAATTCAATGTGTACCGTGCGCTGCGCATGATCAATCCTTCGCCTTATCTTTTCTTCGCGGATTACGGCGATTACCGCATCTTCGGAAGCTCGCCGGAAGCGCAGCTCGTGGTGCAGCCTTCGGAAGACAAAGAAAAATTCACCGCCGTCCTTCATCCCATTGCGGGAACGTTCCGCAGGAGCGGATCACCGAAGGAGGACCGTGAGCTGGAAGAAAAACTGCTCGCCGATCCGAAAGAAAATGCAGAGCACGTCATGCTCGTCGACCTGGCTCGGAACGATTTGTCCCGTTCGGCGAAGAACGTTAAAGTGGATGCGTTCCGGGAAGTGCATCGTTATTCGCACGTCATTCATCTCGTTTCGAAAGTGAGCGGGGAAACTAACCGCGGAGAAAATAATTTCCGCCTGCTTGCAGGAACGTTCCCGGCCGGGACGCTTTCCGGTGCGCCCAAGATCCGCGCGATGCAGATCATCGCGGAGCAGGAAAATGTGCCGCGCGGATTCTACGGCGGCTGCATCGGTTTTGCAGGATTCGACGGATCGCTCAACCAGGCGATCATGATCCGTTCGTTCATCAGCAGGAACGGCGAGCTGGTATACCGGGCTGGCGCCGGCATCGTTGCTGCTTCGGAACCGGAAAAAGAATTGCAGGAAATAAACAACAAGCTGGAAGCATTGCGGCTCGCGATGGTCCGTGCAGAAAAAATGTAACGCCATGAAAGTTCTTGTTTTCGATAATTACGATTCGTTCACGTTCAACCTCGTTCATCTCGTGGAAAAGATCACGGGCGAAAAACCGGATGTCTTCCGTAACGACGAGCTGGAAATTGCGGCGGCGGAGAAATACGATAAGATCATTCTCTCGCCGGGTCCGGGAATTCCTGCAGAAGCCGGTCTTCTCCTCCCGCTGATCAAAACGTACGCGCCGACCAAAAGCATGTTCGGCGTTTGTCTCGGGCAGCAGGCCATTGCCGAAGCGTTCGGTGCGCAGCTGTATAACCTGGAAAATGTTTTTCACGGCGTCGCAACGACGATCGTAACGGAAAAAGATCCCGGTTTTCTTTTCCGGAATATCCCGCAGCGTTTCCAGGCAGGCCGTTACCATTCCTGGGTGGTGAACGAAAAAACGCTGCCGGCTGAGCTGGTAGTTACGGCACGCGATGAAGAGGGAAGGATCATGGCGTTGCAGCATCGTCTTTTTAATGTGGCCGGCGTGCAGTTCCACCCCGAAAGCATCATGACGGAGTTCGGTGAAGAGCTGATGAAAAATTTTTTACAGCAGTAAAATGAAAAACATTCTCGAAAAACTTTTTGCGCATGAAACACTGACGCAGGGCGAAGCGGAACAGGTGCTTGTTTCCATAGCGGAAGGAAAGTCGAATGACGCGCAGCTGGCGTCGTTCATGACGGTTTACCTGATGCGCAGCATTACGCCGGACGAGCTGCGTGGTTTCCGCGATGCGCTCCTGCAGTTGTGCAGCCCGGTCGATCTCCCGGATACGCAGGCGATAGATCTCTGCGGCACGGGCGGTGACGGGAAGAACACATTCAATATATCCACGCTCGCTTCTTTTGTCGTGGCGGGAGCAGGCGGAAAGGTGATCAAGCACGGCAATTACGGCGTGTCTTCCGTCAGTGGTTCTTCGAATGTGCTCGAGCATTTCGGGTACCGCTTCACGACCGATGTGAAAATGTTGGAACATTCGCTGGAAAGATCAGGTGTATGTTTTCTGCACGCGCCGTTGTTTCACCCAGCCCTGAAAAAAGTGGCGCCCGTGCGGAAGCAGCTCGGCATGAAAACATTTTTCAACATGCTGGGTCCGCTCGTTAATCCCGCACGGCCCCGCTATCGCGTTACGGGAGTGTTCAGTCCCGAGCTGGCGCGGGTATACAATTACCTCGCGCAGGAGGAAAATGAAAATTATCTCATCGTTCACGCGCTCGACGGTTATGACGAAGTTTCGCTGACGGGAACGGTCAAAATATTTTCGCGCAGCGGCGAAAGACTTTCCGATGCTGAATCGTTCGGCATGAAAAAAGTTCAGCCCGTGGAAATCCTCGGCGGAACGACGGTGGAAGAAGCGGCCGCTGTTTTCCAGGATGTTCTTTCAAACAAAGGAACCGTTGCGCAGGAGAACGTCGTGATTGCCAATGCGGCGCTGGCGCTGCAATGTCTCGGTCTTCATGCGGAGATCAGCGATGCGGTGTGTGCGGCGCGGGAATCGCTTCACTCGGGAAAGGCATTGCGTTCATTCAGCCAGCTGCTTTCGGCGAATTAAAACAGGAGAAAAGCATGGAAACTATCCTCGAAAAGATCATCGCATACAAACGGAAAGAAACGGAAGAGCGGAAATCGCTTTACCCGGTGAAATTGCTCGAACGCAGTCTTTACTTCCAGGCCCAACCCGTGTCGCTGGAAAAATATTTGCTGCGGGAAGACCTCAGTGGCGTGATCGCAGAATTCAAGCGGAGATCGCCGTCGAAAGGGACGATCAATGCGTATGCGAAGCCTGCGGAGGTAACGCTGGCGTATATGCAGGCGGGTGCGAGCGCGCTGTCGGTGCTGACGGATGAGCATTTTTTCGGAGGCGCTGCCAAAGACCTGGAGGAAGCGCGCCGCGTGAACTATTGCCCGGTGCTGCGGAAAGATTTTATCGTGGATGAATACCAGGTCATCGAGGCGAAGTCCATCGGCGCAGACGCCATCCTGCTGATCGCCGCCGTATTGTCAAAAGAGGAAATAAAAAACCTTTCCGCGCTTGCCTTTTCACTCGGTATGGAAGTACTGCTCGAGCTGCACGATGAAACTGAAACCGCCCGCATGACCGGCGACATCCGGCTCGCCGGGATCAACAACCGGAACCTCGCTGACTTTTCGGTGAACGTAGAGCGATCGTTTGAAATGGCGGAAAAGCTGGGCAGCGGATTTACACTGGTTTCCGAGAGCGGGATTTCCGACCCCGCAACGGCTGCGAACCTGTATGATGCAGGCTTCCGTGGATTTCTTATCGGCGAAAGCTTCATGCGCACTGCGCAACCCGGGAAGACATGTTCCGCTTTCGTTTCGCAGTTCAGGGAATTGCGTGAAAAAAATAAAATAAACAACAGCGTAATCTCTTCGTGAAATGCTGATCAAGGTTTGCGGAATTTCCTGTGATGAAGATCTCGCTGCGCTGTCGCGTACGGGAATTGATTTTGCCGGATTCATCTTCGTGGAATCCTCACCGCGGTACATCGACGGGAAGATCGACCCGGAGCTGTGTGCGCTGCTTTCGCGCTCCGTTCCTTCGCTGAGAAAAACGGGCGTGTTCATGGATGAGACCGAAGAAAATATCCGGGAGAACGCAGAACGTTATCATCTCGATGCGGTTCAGCTGCACGGGAATGAAACTCCGGAAGAATGTGCGCGGTTTTCGGGAGAGCTGATCGTGCTGAAAGCGTTCCCTGTAAACGGTGAGGAAAGTTTTGATGAAACGGCCAGCTACGAAGGGACGTGTGATTATTTCCTGTTCGATGCAAAAGGAGAGAATGCCGGGGGCAACGGAATTTCCTTCGACTGGACTTTGCTTCGCAATTATGAAGGATCCACTCCTTTTTTGCTGGGCGGGGGAATAGGTCTGGGTGATGCGGAAAAAATCTACGCGATCGATCACCCCATGTTTGCCGGCATCGACATCAACAGCCGTTTCGAGCTATACCCGGGTAAAAAAAATATCGCTTCAGTTACCTCGTTTGTCAATGCATTCAAAAACACAGGCTATGGAATTTCACGTTACTGAAAAAGGATACTACGGAGAATTCGGAGGAGCATTTATCCCGGAACTTTTGTGGCCGAACGTGGAAGAGCTTCGCCTGCGTTACCGCGGGATCATGGCCGATGAAAATTTCACCCGGGAGCTCGATGCGCTGCTGCAGGATTACGTGGGACGCCCGACGCCGCTCTATCACGCGGAGCGCCTTTCGGAAAAATACGGAACGGGTATTTTCCTGAAACGCGAAGACCTGTGTCACACGGGCGCGCACAAGATCAACAACACGGTGGG
>DASTSF010000075.1:0-4389 GCA_035760825.1 Bacteroidia bacterium | reverse complement strand
AGCTGAACAACGCTCAAAACATTACGATCAACATGGTGAATACACTTGGACAAGTTGTGAGCACGGAAACGCGTGAGCTTTCTGCCGGCAACAACCTGATCCAGATGAATACCGCTGATCTTCCTAACGGTATTTACTTCCTGAACGTAATTTCCGGGGACAGCCAGCTGACTTCGAAATTCGTCAAGCAGTAATTGCTTAACATTCTTTCCCGTTAAAACTCCTGCCTCCGGGCGGGAGTTTTTTTTTGCGCCATAATTCCATGTTTTTCAGCACGACCCGCCTTTCCGTCAGTAAATTACAGACGCGGCTGCCAGAATTACGTTCTTCTTCCGAAAATCATTAATGGGTATGTATTTTGGTCATCGGTAAAGCGTGAGAATAGATTTTACTTCGTAATCATTTTATTATTAGTCATTATGAACCTGAACAACTTTACCCTCAAATCGCAGGAAGCCATTCAACAGGCCCAGCAGCTTGCGATGACGCAAAGCAACCAGGCGGTCGAAACCGGTCACCTGCTGAAAGGAATTCTTGCCGTCGATGAAAATGTAACTCCATTCCTGCTGAAAAAGCTGAACGTGAACCCTGCCCTGATCAGCCAGGTGGTGGATCGCATCGTGGAGTCGTATCCGAAAGTTTCGGGTGGCGGACAGTATTTGTCCAACAATGCAAACCAGGCGATCGTTAAGGCAGTCAACAGCCTTAAGGATTTTAATGATGAATTTGTTTCGGTGGAACACCTGCTGATCGGTCTGCTGGAAACCGGCGACCAGGTTTCCCAACTGCTGAAAGATAACGGCATCTCGATCAAAGACCTGAAATCCGCGATCAAAGAGCTTCGTAAGGGAGATCGTGTAACCAGCGCTTCCCAGGAAGAAACATACAATGCCCTTTCCAAATATGCCGTCAACCTCAATGAACGCGCACGAAGCGGAAAGCTTGATCCCGTGATCGGGCGTGATGAAGAGATCCGCCGTGTGCTGCAGATACTCAGCAGGCGAACGAAAAATAATCCCATTCTCGTTGGTGAACCCGGCGTAGGCAAAACGGCGATCGCCGAAGGTCTCGCCCACCGTATCATCAACGGCGATGTGCCGGAAAACCTGAAGAGCAAAATTATCTATGCGCTCGACATGGGCGCGCTGATCGCCGGAGCGAAATACAAAGGGGAATTCGAAGAACGCCTGAAGGCGGTCGTGAAAGAAGTGATTTCGTCGGAGGGAGATATCATTCTTTTCATAGATGAGATCCATACGCTTGTAGGCGCAGGCGGTGGCGAAGGTGCGATGGATGCTGCGAATATTCTCAAGCCTGCGCTGGCACGCGGCGAGCTGAGAGCGATCGGTGCCACCACGCTGAACGAGTTCCAGAAATACTTTGAAAAAGACAAAGCGCTTGAACGCCGCTTCCAGAAAGTGCTGGTGGACGAGCCTTCTGCCGAAGACGCCATTTCGATTCTGCGCGGCATCAAGGAAAAATATGAAACGCACCACAAAGTGCGCATCAAAGACGAAGCGATCATCTCGGCGGTGGAGCTTTCCCAGCGCTACATCAGCGACCGTTTTCTCCCCGATAAGGCAATCGACCTGATCGATGAAGCAGCGTCAAAGCTGCGGATGGAGATCAATTCTATGCCGGCCGAGCTGGAAGATGTTGAGAGAAAGATCCGCCAGCTTGAAATTGAACGCGAAGCCATCAAGCGTGAAAACGATAAGGAGAAGCTCGAGCACCTTAACAGGGAAATTGCCGAGCTCAACGATAAACGCGCCGACCTGAAAGCGCAGTGGCAATCGGAAAAAGAAGTGGTCGAAAACATCCAGAAAGAAAAAGAGAAGATCGAACAACTGAAATTCGAAGCGGAGCAGGCGGAACGTGCGGGCGATTACGGAAAAGTGGCCGAGATCCGCTATGGCAAGATCAAAGAGGCCGAGGACAAGCTGAACAGCGCGCAGGAACAACTGGCGAAGATGCAATCTTCCGGCAACCCGATGATCAAGGAAGAAGTCGACAGCGAGGATATTGCGGGCGTGGTAAGCCTGTGGACAGGAATCCCGGTGACACGCATGCTCCAGAGCGAGCGCGAAAAGCTGCTTCACCTCGAAGGCGAGTTGCATAAACGCGTGATCGGCCAGGACGAAGCGATATCCGCCATTTCCGATGCCGTACGCAGAAGCCGCGCAGGTCTCCAGGATTCCAAAAAACCGATCGGCTCGTTCATTTTTCTCGGAACGACCGGTGTGGGAAAAACCGAGCTGGCAAAAGCGCTGGCTGAATTCCTGTTCAACAATGAAAATGCGATGACCCGCATCGACATGAGCGAATACCAGGAAAGACACAGCGTTTCGCGACTGGTGGGCGCTCCCCCGGGATACGTCGGCTACGAAGAAGGCGGACAGCTCACGGAAGCGGTACGGAGAAAACCTTACAGCGTTGTTCTGCTCGACGAGATCGAAAAAGCGCACCCGGATGTTTTCAATATTCTCCTGCAGGTGCTTGATGACGGAAGGCTTACGGATAATAAAGGCCGCGTCGTGAATTTCAAGAATACGATCATCATCATGACCTCGAATCTCGGATCGCACATCATCCAGGAAAATTTTGAAAAGCTGGATCATGGCGACCGTGAAGAGATACTTGCGAAAACGAAAGCGGAAGTTTTCGAGCTCCTGAAAAAAACGATCCGGCCGGAATTTCTCAACCGTATCGATGAGATCATCATGTTCTCCCCGCTTTCACGCGAAGACGTGGAAGAGATCGTGAAGCTGCAGATGGCGCAGCTGGAAAAAATGCTGGAAGAAAACCACATTACGCTGAAAGCATCGCCGGAAGCGATCGCGTGGCTTTCCGAACTCGGTTATGATCCGCAGTTCGGGGCAAGACCGGTCAAGCGGCTGATCCAGAAAAAAGTGCTGAACGAATTATCGAAACAGATCCTGGCTGGAAAAGTGCACAAGAACGAGGAAGTGGTGCTGGATGTTTTCGATAAGGAGATCGTGTTCCGGCAACCGGTTGAATCGGACAGTGGCGCGAAAAAATCCCGGAAAAAGTAACCGCGCTTATTAATTTCGCCGCGATAGTTCCCCGTCCGCCGGTCCACTGTTCAGGAACCGGTTCCTACACCAAAGTACGAGATTAAAGTACCGGTCATCCTGTGGCCTCCGGGACCGGCGGGCGGGAGAATATCTACTGAAGAACGCGGCGAAATTGCGCTTCGTATGCAATGAAAAATAAAGACGGAAAAGGCGTAACCAAACAGCGGGATGACGTTATAAATTGTTTTAATGTCAAAAGATGTTAAGCATTAAAACAACGGCACGATACTGGACGTCTTATAGATAGAATCTTCCCCCTAACAATAAAAAACGAAAGCTATGAAACGTCAGAAATCACTCAAACCGGCCGTCAAAGCAGGCGACCGCATAAAGCTCAGGATCGATTACAGGACAGTGATCGTTGTACGCAGCCAGGAAGCGCTGGCCATGTGGATGTCGAAATTCCCCGCCGCGCAGATCATCGATTAAGGTTTGGTTGCAACCACAACACATCCCCGGGCTTTGCCCGAAAAGCATCATGGAATTACCGTGATGCTTTTTGTTTCGAAGCTGATCTTCACATTTCAATAAAGTCACACAAAACAATAATTACCAGCATATTAACAGGAAATAAAACAAGTACAAACAACTTTTCAAAAGGAATTTCACAATTAATGAACAGGATCGCCCCTGCCCCGCTTAACTGCCAAAGTCGACCTCTCATCGGGTGGCTGTTCCCAACCGAAGAAAAGACGGGCCTTCCTTTTGATTTCAGGCTTTCTTTTGTAGAGTAATAATTTTAAAACAAGCAATCATGAGACCTTTGGTTTTAGCACGTGAAAGTGCACAAATGAAAAAAGGCAGGAGCCGCAAACCGGCCCTCAAGCAAAAACCCATAACGGGCGACGTTATCAAGCTGCAGGTGGATTACCGCACGACGATCGTGGTACGTTCGCAGCGTGCGCTCGAAATGTGGATGGAAAAGTACCCGAACGCAAAAATCGTTGCCTGAAAAAAGCCGTTTCACAATTCTGAAACGGCTTCCGGGTTTTTTATTTTTTATTCGATATTATCATCGATCTGGTCCATTTTATCCTCCGTGTACGGACCTGAAGTAACGAAAACGATCTTTCCGTCTTTATCGAGGACGAACACATACGGTTTCTTCTTGTCGTCCATTTTAAGCGTTTCCTTGTACGCGTCCAGCTCGCCTTTGTAAACAATAATATGCGGCTGAATATCCTCCTGGACGTCCTGCTTCATCTGTTTTTTGGCATTTCCGGCAGCGCTCTGCTTTACACCGGTGAACATCGGCACAAAATATAAGTTCACGTCGTACGCATCCGCCATGAGC
>DASTSF010000074.1:0-3253 GCA_035760825.1 Bacteroidia bacterium | reverse complement strand
ATATTCCGGCCGGATGGGGAAGCATTTTCTTTCGCAGAATGCATTTTTCGTTTACGCGGGGACGTACCTCACGCTCGTGCTGCAGCTCGCTTTCCCGCTCACGATCTGGTTCCGGAAAACGAGAACGGTCACAATGATCACGGGGATCGTCATTCACCTGCTGATCATTTTCCTGATGGGCATCACGGATTTCGGGCTGATCATGATCGCGGCGTATTCGCTTTTCGTGAAGGACGGTGCAGCCGGAAAGCCGGCGCAATCCGAAAATCCCCGGGCCGTTTAGTCCGTCGCTGAAACCGCAAACCGCGAAAGAAGTGCTTCGTTATCGTTCAGCAACCTGTGAATCTTCCGTCACGAGCACACAGTCGAATTGCTCTTCGAAATGCCTGCGTACGATGCGCTTCACTTCGGTCATGTCGGCTTTTTTCCCCAGCTCTTTTTCGAGTGAAGTGATGCCTTTGTCGGGGATCCCGCAGGCGACGATGTTCCCGAAATAGGAAAGATCGGAATTGACGTTGAGCGCCCAGCCGTGCATGGTAACCCAGCGGCTGCTGCGTACGCCCATCGCGCAGATCTTGCGGGCGCGCACGGGGTCGTTCGGATCGAGCCACACACCCGTGTAGCCGGGATAGCGTTCGCCTTTCAGTCCGAATTCCGCAATGGAGCGGATGATGATTTCCTCCAGCGTGCGGAGGTAGCGGTGAATGTCGGTGAAAAAATTATCGAGGTCGAGAATCGGGTAACCCACGAGCTGCCCGGGTCCGTGGTACGTGATGTCGCCGCCGCGGTTTATTTTATAGAACGTCGCGTTGATCTCGCTGAGCTGTTTTTCATTCGCCAGCAGGTGATGCTCGTCGCCGCTTTTGCCGAGCGTGAACACGTGCGGGTGTTCGCAGAAAATGAGATGGCTTTGCGTGGGCGCCTGCTCATCCGCGGGAAGATCGCGGTTCGCGATTTTGCGCGCAGTGATCCCGTGGAATAACTTTTCCTGGAAGTCCCAGCCTTCCTTGTAGTCGATGAGACCGATATCGTGGAAACAAACGCTGTTCATGGAAATGATAAAACCCGTTACTTATCATTCATCATTTATCATTCACCACTGATGATTCCTCATTTTTTCGCCAGCTCGCCTTTCAGGAAGTTGATCACGTTCACTTCCACCGCATCCACATCACGCAGCGCAGCGAGGAACACCGATGCCCAGTCGCCGAGATGCACGAGGTAGAACATTTTCTCCATGGCCGATTTTCCTTCGGAATACACTTCGCGGATGTGCGGCGTAAATTTGGAAATGATGTCCTTGTTTATTTCGATGCGCGTACGGTTGCGTTCGTAATCGTCGTGGTGGCGGAAAAGCACGACGGCATATTCTTCCGATCCGCCGGCCCAGCCCACCAGCTCGTTGTGGTTCATTTCCGGGATGACGTGATGCCAGCAGAGCACCTTCGCATTTTCATTCAGCTGCTGGCGGAAACGCACTGCAATTCCTTCGTTGTTGATCGTGGAATAAATAACCGGCGTGCGGCCGTTGAGAAAACCGGCCAGCTCTTTTGCTTCCGCAATGATCTCCTCTTTCCGCTCGCGTAAAAGCTTTGCCGAAGAAGCAATATCACCGGTCAGCTGTGCGGGCGCGAGCCTGTGATGCACCAAAACAAAACAGAGCTGCGTGAGCGAATAGCCGAGGCAGGAGCGCGGCGGCATTCCGCCCGGGATGAGAATAATATCGAGCCTGTTCTCCTTCGCGAGACGTTCCACTTCTCCGCCGCTCGTGATGCACACCACGTGCGAGCCTTTCTTCACCGCTTCACGCAGGCAGTTGAGCGTTTCTTCCGTATTGCCCGAATACGACGAAATGATCACGAGCGAATTTTTATCCGCATGGGCCGGGAGAAAATAGCCTTTTGTAACCGTAACCGGAACGGGGCACGTATCGAAAACCAGCTCGGAGATGATGGTGCCGCCGATGCCGGAGCCGCCGAGCCCGGAAATGATCACATTCTTTATTTCAGAAGATGCACCCGAAAGCTTCGCTTTCTTACCGATCGCCAGCGCTTCTTCAAGCTGCCCGGGAAAATTCTCCACGAGCATTTTCATGTCTGTTGCCATGTTCTTCAGATGAATCACAAAGTTACGAAAAGGTCAGGTCGCCTTTCCGCGTTAACAAAGCGTAACGGATGGAAATACACGCGCCTCACTCCACCGAATCCTGCCGTGCTTTCAGGTCATCCACTGCTTTCTGCTGTGCATCGATCTCCGCTTTTTTGGACGTCTGCGCATCCTCGTTCGTCTTGATGTCGTCCTGCGCTTTCTTGATCTTGTCGTTGTAGGTGTCGATATCGTCGTGGAGGTCTTTGTTCTTTTTCTCGAGATCGGATTGCTCATCGTTCAGCTTGTCGAGCTTTTTCTGCTCCGCTTTCAGCTTGTCGCCGATCGCGTCCTTGGTCATTTTCGTGGCGAAATCCTTCACGATCTTTTCAGCGGCTTTGTACGGACCGGGATTGTTGGAGGAGCTGAGCCAGGTTTCCCCGAGGAGGAACCCGACGATGAATTTCGTTTCGGTATCGCTGACCTTTTCCGTTTTGGCATACACATCGCACGTGTTGTCGCTGATCTCCTTGATCAGCGCGTTGTCGGCGAAGATCTCGTCTTTCCCGCTCACCTTGGCGTTGTAATCCTTCATTTTCGATTTCCATTCCTTTATGATGTCATCCGGTGAAGCATCGTAAATGGTAACGACCAGCGCGTTATGGTTTCCGCCTCCGATATTTTCACTTTTTTCATCCACCGTGATCTTGAGTTTATCGGCAAAAAGATGGAAGGACATCAGCGGTGTTACGAGGAGTAGTATCAGCTTTTTCATGTGGGCTGTGTTGTTTGTTGAAATAATATTCAAAAGTTACGCCAAATTCAGTCAACTTCGGAGACGCCGCCCGAAACGATAAACTTCATGGCTTCCGAAGCCGGTATGTCCAGCGCGGTGATATTTTCCTTCGGAACGACGAGGAGACGCCCCGAGATCGCGTACGACATGGGAATATAAACGGCGACGAATTCTTTGGCGATCCCCAGCTCCGAAAGATCTTCGCCGGTAACAAAACCGATCTCGCGGATGTTGCTTGCGGCGTTCGTGGTCACAAGCACCGGGTGCGTAAATCTTTTTTTGTTGCCGATGAATGCCGAGGTAAAATCCTTCAGCGGGGAATAGATGTGCCGGATCACCGGGATGCGTTCAATGACCCTTCCCGCTTCTTCG
>DASTSF010000073.1:0-8432 GCA_035760825.1 Bacteroidia bacterium | reverse complement strand
CTTGCCTCTCTCTACTGCTTGTACAGTATGAAATGCTTTACCAGCTCGAACGTCGCGCCCGATTTGTCGGCATCGAGCTTTACCGATTCTTTCACCGGCTTGAAGCCCGGCGCGTCGATGTGAATTTCGTAGGTCTTGTCGCCTTCGAGGGAAACCTGGTAATTGCCGGCTGCGCTCGAAGTAACCGATGTGATCTTCGTTGCGCCGGTTGCATCATAAAAGTCGATCGTGACGGAAGTCGGTCTTCCGTCCCCGTCGTACGTCGTGCCCGTGAGCAGCGACATGTAAGGACCCGTGTGCGGTTTCGGCAGCAGCTCCGTCATGTCGACGATCCACAGATCGCGGTCGCCCATTCCCCCGCTGCGGTCGGAATCGACGTAAGCGGATTTCCCGTCCGCCGTGAGCAGGAACATGCGTTCGTTCGCGATCGTGTTGATCGGGTAGCCCATGTTGACGGGTTCGGTCCATGCGCCGTTCTCGAAACGCGTCATGAAAATGTCGTATCCGCCCATGGAATTGTGGCCGTTGGAACAGAAGTAAAGTGTTTTTCCGTCGGGCGCGGGGAAAATTCCGCCTTCGTCGTATTCGGTGTTGATCGTCGGACCGAGGTTGACGGGATCGCCCCAGCTGTTCTTGTCCACTTTCTTGCACATCCAGATGTCGCTGTGGCCGTAGCCTTTCTGTCCTTTCCAGGGAAGATCCTGCCCGCGTTCGCTCATGAAATAAAGCGTATTTCCGTCGGGAGAAAGAACAGCGCCATCCTCGAAATAGCTGGTGTTGATCCCTTTTCCCATGTTCTTCGGAGTTCCCCATTTGCCCGAAGAAGAGCGCTTGGAAACGTAAATATCTCCAGCGCCGCCCGCTTCCGCGTTGTTGACGTAAAGGAACATCTGGCGACCGTCGGGCGAGATGGAACAGGCGGCATCGTGTCCTTCCGTGTTCACGGCGCCGCGGGCGAGATCTGCAACGCCCCAGGTCATTTTGGCGCTGTCCCAGCTGCATTCGTAAATGTCTTCGAAATAGCCGCCGTCGCCTTCGTCATCCCGGTTGGCGCTTTTCCCGTCGGGACGGCGAGAAGTGAAAATGAGCGTTTTTCCGTCAGAGGTGATGGAGGGACGCTTATCGTCGTACGGGCTGTTCACGTTGGCGCCGAGATTGGTCACCGTCACCGGCTTGGGTGTTGCCATCAGTGATTTCGCCGTCTGGCACTGGCTGAGGTAATAATCGATCTCTTTCAGCTTCATTGCATTTGCGGCGTTCATCGTTTTGGCTATGGAAAATTCAGCGATCGCGGAATCGAGATGTCCTTTCATCTGGTAACAGCGACCGAGATCGAGGTCGAGATCAGGCGATGCGGTGGAGCTGATGCTTTTTGCTTTTTCAAATTGTTCCTGGGCTTTGTCCACTTCGTTCATGCTGAAGAAGCATTCCCCGATGTGGAAAATGATACCCGCATCATTCGGCTTGTTGGCAAGAACTTCTTTGTAAAGATTGACCGCTTTCACATAATCACCCATGTTGAACGCCTGCTGCGCGTTGAAGATCTTGACTTCGTCTCCGCCTTTATCGACAATATTGCTCTGCGCAGGAGCGTTTCCTGCGACGAGGAAAAAAAGGAGGATTCCGAATAGCTGTATGGCTTGTTTCATAACGGGTTTGGGATAGAAAAGCAAATATAAACAACCGAAAGAATCTTACCCAACGGGCTGCAATTCTTTCATTTTCGAGAGGAAAAGTCGCATGCCGCTTTCTTCTTTTTCTCCCATCCTGAATTTAAGGGATGAAGTGAGGTATTTTTCCACATCGAAAGGCCGGTATTTTTCACGTACTTCTTCAATAACCTTGCCGGTGTTGTTCAATCCATATTCCAGGGCTGCGCGAAAATCGCTGACAAACTTTTCTCCCGGCTGCACATTGCTCACCCAGCAGGCGAACACGAACGGAAGCCCGGTGAACTTTTTCCATTCTCCTGCAAGATCGAATTCATACGCATGTTTCCCGTTCAGCCGGAAAGTCCTGTCGCCGATGACAACCGCTGCCGCATCCGCCGGGATCTTTTCCTCGAAGCCCGCTTCCGCATTTTCCCACCGGGGTGAAATCTTCCAGTGCTCGCGCGCCAGCACGCGCGCCAGCATCACGGAGGTGCGCGACTGGTAATCGAGGTAAACGGTTTTTATTTCCTGCAGCGGTACGTTGGAATACAGCATCACGCTTTCCACGGGACCGTCGGCGCAGATGCCGTATCCCGGGATGATCCACGGGCTTTTCAGCAGCGGGATGATCGCCACCGGGACAAGTCCCGTTTCCACTTCGCCCGAAAGCAGCTTGCGGGCACATTCCGCCGGCGTGTCGAGCGAAACGGAAATGTCCTTCATTCCCGAATGGTTCAGTCCGTAGAGAAAAGGTTTGGTGTTGAGGTAGGAAACAGCGGAGATGCGGATCATGAAAGTTTCGTGTTCAGAATAAAAAAAATAAAATGCTGAGTTCAGGTTTTTGAATTTTCGTGTGCGTCGAGACGGTCGAGTGACGCGAGCGTGGCGGCTACGGGAGAAAGCACGGGCGCAATGACGATGCCCGCGACGGGGATGAGCAGCAGCAGCGAAAAGGTCATCCCGTTGCCGATGGCGATGCCTTTGTGTTTGCGGATGAAACGCGCGCCTGCTGAAATCCGCATCCGCCTCCGCTCGCAGGAATAATCCATCATGTTGAAGCCGAGAAAATACCAGCCGACGATGATGACGAAAAAAGCGGAGAGCCAGCCGATCACCGGGATCCACCCGATGATGAACAGCAGCAGCACCCAAAGCGATTCGAGCAGCATGTTGCGGATGTTCACCAGCACACCGCGCATCGTATCTTTCAGGAACTGGCGGAAATCGAACGGGAATTTTTTCCCGCAATGGATCTCATCCACGCGCTCCGAAAGCCGCGCCATCATCGGGGAGCAGAAAATGAGCACGATGTAGCGCGCGATCTTCCACACCACCAGCGTGAGCAGGATGCGCACGACCCAGCCCGCAAGGAACGTGATCACGTGGAGGAGTCCGAGCAGGATGCTGTTGAGCCAGCCGATGCCGGTGTCGAGATGTTCTTTGTTGTCGCTGACCAGGTTCCACGTACTGCCGGCCACGGACGTTCCCAGCGACCAGATCGAGAAAATGCCTGCGGGAAAAAGGACGGCGAGAAGGAGGACAGGGTAGAGGAAGAACAGCCACAGCCTGTGCCGGCGGATAAAGCGCCATGCTCGGAAGTGCGAGGAAATACCGGTGGAGAAATCATCCAGCAATGCCATGTGCAAATGTAGCGGAAAGGGTTTTCGCCGGGGTGCGGCAAGTCGTGAAGTTTGATCTTCACAGGCAACTTTGAGTTATCTTTGCGCGCTTTCATGGGACTTTTTTCCACCAACAAGAACAAAGCGGGCGAGATGTCCTTCCTCGGACACGTGGAGGCCCTGCGCTGGCATCTTGTGCGATCGGCGATCGTCGTGGTGGTGCTGGCCTGTGTGTGTTTCTGCTATCCCGAGATCCTCTTCCACCAGGTCATCATGGGGCCCAGCCGGGGAGATTTTTTCACGTACACTTTTCTCTGTCACCTCGGTGAAAAATGGGGCATGGGCGATGCGCTTTG
Source organism: Bacteroidia bacterium (assembly GCA_035760825.1). Lineage (GTDB taxonomy): Bacteria > Bacteroidota > Bacteroidia > Palsa-965 > Palsa-965. The sequence goes on along the minus strand of DASTSF010000073.1, from coordinate 4,805 downwards.
CTTCACGCAGTTCGATTTTAAATTCCAGAGCACAGACGTAACCGGGCAGTTCACGCTGCAGATGTGGGCTGCGCTGGTCGCCGGGATCGTGATCGCCGCCCCGTATGTTTTATGGGAGCTCTGGCGTTTCATCAAGCCTGCGCTGAAGCAGAAGGAAGTGCGCGCCGCGCGCGGATTTATTTTTTACGCCACCGGGCTTTTTCTTACCGGCGTCGTGTTCAGCTATTATGTCGTGACGCCGATGGCGGTTTACTTTCTGGGCAACTACAAGGTCGATGAAGCGATCGTCAATAATTTCACCATCGATTCCTTCATTTCCGTGGTGACGACGCTCGTGCTGCTCATGGGCCTCGTGTTCGAGCTGCCGATCGTTATTTATTTTCTCGCGCGTTTCGGGATCATTACGGCTAAATTCATGCGCAAGCACCGCAAGCACGCGATCGTGGTCATCCTCATTGTTGCCGCGGTCATCACGCCGACAACGGACGTTTTCACGCAGACGCTCGTCGCCGTTCCGCTGTATATTCTTTACGAGGCCAGCGTGTTCGTCGCAAAACGTGTGGAGAAAAAACTCGCTGAAAACGAATGATCGCGCTCGCGGCCTGTTTTTCTGCGGGCGTAACGCTGAACTTTGAATTCTAAACCTTGAACAAAAACGGTCATGTCATCAGTCAGTGAGTTTAACACCTACCGCGAAAAAATGAACGGGAAGATCCTCGCTGCGGATAATCTCGTGCTGAAGCGGCTTTTCAACCTCGACACGAATACTTACCAGGACGGCGCGCTTTCCACGAAGACGAAGGAAATGCTGGGCCTCGTCGCCTCGATGGTGCTGCGCTGCGACGACTGCGTGAAGTACCACCTCGGGAAATGCCACGAAGCAGGCGTCACGAAAGAAGAGCTCTTCGAAGTATTTGCCGTGGCGAATATCGTCGGGGGAACGATCGTCATCCCACATACCCGGCGGGCCGTCGAATATTGGGAAGAACTTACCGCGGGCCGGTAAACCATTCGCGGTTTTTTTCGTCTTTGTTCCGGACTTCAATGAACGATCGCTACGTAACGGGACGGAAATCATTTGTTATATTCGTGACAACCCAACGGGGTGAAAGAGGAATGCGAAAAATCCTGTCCGTACTGGTTTCCTTTTTCTTGTTTGTTTCCGCGTTTGCCCAGGTAAAGATCACCGGGAAAGTATACAACGTCGCAACAAATGAGACGATGCCCTTCGTAAGCATCATCGTTGTGGGAACGACCACAGGAACGGTTTCCGATATCGACGGAAATTTTTCACTCACCGCCCCGGCCGGCGCCGATTCCCTCCGCGCGGTTTACGTGGGTTACCTCCCTTCCACCGTCGCGATCAGGAAAGGCGTTTCCCCGCAGGTGCTCAACATCCCGATGAAAGTGGCGGGAGAGATGGACATCGTCGACATTCATCCCGGCGAAAATCCTGCTGTCACGCTGCTGAAAAAAGTTTACGCACACAAGGACCAGAACGACAAGCGCAGGCTGGATTGCTACCAGTATGAAGTTTACAACAAGCTCGAGTTCGACCTCAACAACATCACACCGAAATTCCAGCAGAGCAAGGTGATGAAGCCGGTCAAGTTCATCTTCGACGACATCGACAGCACGAATCCCAGCGAAAAACCGAACCTCCCGATCTTCTTCAGCGAATCCATCTCCGATTTTTACTACAAGAAAAGCCCCGAATGCCACAAGGAAGTGATCAAAGGATCGCAGGTTTCGGGCATACAGGATGCCAGCGTGTCGCAGTTCACCGGCGACATGTACCAGGATGTCGACATTTACAAGAACAACATTCTCGTCTTCGGGAAATTATTCGTCAGCCCGATCTCCAATAACGGAACGCTGTTCTATCATTTTTACCTCATCGACAGCACGGTGATCGACGGGCACTGGTGCTACCAGATCCAGTTCAAGCCGAAGCGCAAGCAGGAGCTGCTTTTTTACGGGAACATGTGGATCGCCGACACGGCTTTCGCGGTGAAGCGCATTGAAATGAACATCGCCGATGATGCGAACATCAATTACGTGAATTCGTTCTACGTCATCCAGGAATACGACAATGCGAGCGGGGCATGGATGATGACGAAAGAAAGAGTGATCGGCGATTTCAACATGACGAACAAGCAGATGGGTTTTTACGGGAGGAAGACGACGTCGTACCGCGACATTCTCGTGAATCAATGCAAGGATGATGATTTTTATACGCGGACGGACAACCTCATCGTGCAGCCCGGCGCGGAAAGCCGCGACAGCGCCTTCTGGGCGAATGCAAGACACGATTCGCTCACGCGGACGGAAAGGCAGATCTACGCGCGCGTTGATTCCGTGCAGCACCTTCCCATTTACAAAACCTGGGAAACCGTAGCGATTACTGCATACACAGGCTATAAAACACTCGGCGATTTTGAATACGGTCCCTGGTACAAAACCGTCAGCTACAACCGCATCGAGGGAACGCGGCTGCGCGTGGGCGGACGAACGTCGAATGATTTTTCGAAATGGGTGGAGCTGAACGGCTACGTGGCGTACGGGTGCAAGGATGAAGAATTCAAATACGGCGCCGGTTTCAAAACGTTCATCACCAAGAAACCGCGGCAGCTCACCGGCGTGAATTACAAAAACGATTTCGAGATCCTCGGGCTGAGCAACAACGCGTTCTCGAACGACAACATCATGGCGACTATTTTCCGCCGCACGCCGTTCACCAACTACACACGGGTTGAACAATACGAATGGTGGTACGAGCGCGATATTTTCAAAGGGCTGAACATGCATCTTTCGCTCGTGAACAGGAACATGTACCCGCTCGGCGACGGTTACATTCACCCGCTTTCCGACGGAGGTTTCGACACGCTGCCGCGCATTTCCACATCCGAGCTCCGGCTGAACATCCGTTTTGCGTTCAATGAAAAATACGTCGAAGGTGTTTTTTCACGCACGAGCGTGGGAACGCTGTGGCCCGTTTTCCAGGTGCAGTACGTGTCCGGTTTCAAAGGTGTTTTCGGCAGCCAGTACGCGTACCAGCGCCTGACGATCAACTGCGACGACCGCATCCGCATCAACCCGATCGGTTATCTCAATTACACGTTCGAGGTCGGCAAGACCTGGGGCCGCGTTCCGTTCCCGCTGATGATCCTGCACCCGGGAAATGAAACGTACGTTTATGACGGCACGGCGTACAACATGATGAACTATTTCGAGTTCGCCAGCGACCAGTACGCATCGGCTATTCTCATTCACCATTTCGACGGATTCTTCTTCAATAAAATTCCGCTCATCCGCAAGCTGAAATGGCGGGAAGTCCTTTCCTTCCGCGCGCTTTACGGAAGCGTAAGCAAAGCGAACAGGAACGAGATCCTTTTTCCTTCCACGCTCTATTCGCTCGATCACGGACCTTACATGGAACTCGGCGCCGGCATCGAAAATATTTTCCGGTTCTTCCGCGTCGATTGTTTCTGGCGCCTCAATTATCTCGATCACCCGAACGTGGCGCCCGTCGGTGTGCGCATCGGGCTGCAGATCATCTTCTGATTCCGGCACAATGGAAAAATTAACAGCTCATTTTCTTTTTTCGTCTTTTCCGGAATGTAATTTGATCAACTTTGCAGTCAGATGATCCTCGGTGCGGAAAATATCGTCAAGTCGTACAAGAACCGGCAGGTGGTCAAGGGCGTTTCGGTCAATGTGAAACGGGGTGAGATCGTGGGGCTGCTCGGACCCAACGGCGCCGGGAAGACAACTTCCTTTTACATGATCGTGGGAATGATCAAGCCGAACTCAGGCCGGATCTATCTCGACGACCGCGACATCACGCGCGAGCCGATGTACAAACGCGCGCAGCTCGGCATCGGTTATCTTGCGCAGGAAGCTTCCGTGTTCCGCAACCTGACGGTGGAAGATAATATCCGCGCCGTCCTTGAAATGACGAAGCTGACAAAAGGTGAACAGGTGAACAAACTCGAAAGCCTGCTGGATGAATTCGGGCTGCAGCACATTCGGAAGAACATGGGGAATGCGTTGTCCGGCGGTGAAAGACGGCGCACGGAAATTGCGCGTTGTCTCGCTACGAGCCCCGGCTTCATCCTGCTCGATGAGCCTTTTGCCGGCGTCGACCCGATCGCCGTGGAAGACATCCAAGGTGTTGTCGCTTCGCTGAAGAAAAAAAACATCGGCATTCTCATCACCGATCATAACGTGCACGAAACGCTTTCCATCACCGATCGCGCGTATCTCCTGTTTGAAGGAACGATCTTAAAAGCGGGAACGGCGGAAGAGCTTGCAGCCGATGAGCAGGTGCGCCGTGTTTATCTCGGGAAAAACTTCGAGCTGCGGAGGCACTGAAAATTATTTCGTGCCGGCTTTCCTCTTTTCAAAAACGTCAAGACCTTTCTGGAGATAATCCGCATATTTCGCCGCGTCAGGCGTGTAGCCACGCGGGGGAGCGAGCAGCTTTCCGTCATCATCGATGAGAACGTACAGGGGCTGTGAATTCTGCTGGTAATAATCCGCTTCGATGTTGCTCCAGACGTTCCCGTAGGTTTTCACTCTTCTTCCCTGTGCATCCGTCACCTGCTGCTCAGCGGGAAGCTCTTTCTTGTCGTCGACGTAAAGAGAAACAACCACGTACTTTTCGCTCAGGAATTGATACACGCGTGAATCCGGCCAGATGTTGTCCTCCATTTTCCGGCAATTCACGCAGGCGTAACCGGTGAAATCGATGAAGAGCGGTTTGCCCTGGCTTTTCGCATAACATTCCGCTTCATGCAGGTTGT
>DASTSF010000072.1:0-3177 GCA_035760825.1 Bacteroidia bacterium | reverse complement strand
TGCCCGCGAAGAAATTCTCAACCGGGTCTGGGGAGATGATGTCGTAGTGGGTGACCGCACCATCGATGTGCACATCCGCAAGCTCCGTGAAAAGATCGGGGAAGACTTCATCAAAACAGTCAAGGGAGTCGGCTACAAGTTCGAATTCTGATTTTCCTGTTTCTTTTTTCTTATCGTTAGTTTGCCTTTGGGGCAAAGCCCCCGTGCGCGCCTTCCCTGCTCGTGTTTCCGATTAACTTTGCTGCATGAAACAACCCTCCCTTCGCCTCCTTGCGTTCCGCACCGCGCTTATTTCCGGCGCGATCGCGGCGATCGCCTGTTTCATTCCTGTTGCGCTTTCTTCACTGCCCGCGGCATTCCTTTCCGCAGCGATTTCGCTCGTCGTCATCGGTGTGCTTGTCTATTTTCTTTTTTCACACTACAGCCGGAAATTCATCAACGCCCCGCTCCGCTCGCTCTACAAAGCCATTTACAACCTCAAGATCGACGATACGCAGACGCTCGACATTCCCGTGGAAGACGAACCGCTGCTGCAGATGCAGCGCGAAGTGACGGAATGGATGAAGAACCGTTCGGCCGAGATCGAAGACCTGAAAAAGCTCGAGATCTACCGGCGCGAATTCCTCGGCAATGTTTCACACGAACTGAAGACGCCGATCTTCAACATCCAGGGTTACGTGGAAACGCTGCTCGACGGCGGACTCGAAGATCCCGGCATCAACCGCAATTACCTGCAGCGCGCGGAAAAAAGCGTGGAACGCATGATCAACATCATCGATGATCTCGAGAGCATTTCCCGACTCGAATCCGGTGAGCTGATCATCGAGCGTTACCCGTTCGACATTTACGAGCTGGTGATGGAAATCTATTATGCGTTCGAAATGAAAGCGGGATCGAAAGGAATAAAGCTCGCTTTCCGCGATCCGTACAAACCCGTTTACGTGTTCGCCGACAAAGACCGCATCCGGCAGGTGATCACCAACCTCGTTTCAAATTCCATCAAATACGGAAAAGACGGAGGCCAGACGGAAACGCGCTTTTACCAGGTGGACGACAACATCCTCATCGAGATCGCGGATAATGGCATCGGCATTGCGCGCGAGCACCTGCCGCGCCTGTTCGAACGTTTTTACCGCGTCGACAAAGGACGTTCACGCGAGCAGGGCGGAACCGGACTCGGACTCGCCATCGTGAAACACATTCTCGAAGCACACGGGCAGGGCATTAACGTCCGCAGCAGCGAAGGCATCGGCTCGACGTTCTCGTTCACGCTGCCCAAACCGAAGTGATACCGCGGAATTCCACGGACTACTTCTGCAGCAATTCTTTCACCGCACGCTCCAGCCGCCTTTCATTGTCGTGAATGGAGATCGGCTCCAGGTTTTTTCCTTTTTCAAACGCTTCACGCAGCGAGAATTTTTCCTGCGTCATCGTGAAAAGATTTCCGTTTGCGCTGTGCAGCGCCGCGAGATATTCCTGTTCCGTCTGCCCCGGCGTGGGAACCGCAACGAAGGGAACGCCGAGGTAAAAAAGATCGCAGAGCGTCGTGTAGCCCCCGCGTGAAAGCACCACTTCCGCAGAAGAAATTTCCGCGACAAGCTCTTCGTCCGCAAGGTGGTTTTTCAAAACGACGGTTGATTCCGCGCTCTTTGCTTCTTCTTTTTCTTCCGGCGTTCCGCGGACGATGAGCACGCGCCCGTTCAGGTCGGCGGCCTGCTCAATTATTTTTTCCTCGAACATGGTCCGCTGCGGCTCGGGCCCGCTGAGCAATGCGATCACCTGCCACTTTTTTTCCTGCACAGAAGAAATCCGTTCTGAAAAACGCGACAGCGGTCCGACGTAAAAGGTATTTTTTTTGTGTTCCGTCCCGTGACCGAGCGAGCCGGAAAGATTTTCAGCGCCGGGGAAATCCGGCACCCACACCTCGTCGAATTTTCCGAAATACTTCCGGTGGATGGCATTGGCGATCCCGAATCCCTTCGGCGTTTTCACATTCAGCTGGTGCGTGATGTAAACGTTATGCGTGCGTTCTGAAAAAAAAGCGAAGCGGTTGTCGGAAATAATGATGTCGATATTTTTTTCCGCCGCGATCTTTTCCGCCAGCTTTTTTTCTTCTTTCACTTTTCGCGCCATTCCCGGCAGTTTTTTCAGCAAATGCAGCCCGAGATTTCCATTGCGCGGATAGGTGATGTCGTATCCTCCCGCTTCGATGATCTCGTTCCCCGGAAAGGCCTTTTTCAGAAAATAATACGGCCTTCCGCCGGCGGCGATGATCACTTCCGCGCCCTGCTTTTCCAGTTCGCGCATCACGGGCACGATGCGCGTGGCGTGACCGAGGCCCCAGTCGAGCGGAGAAATGAGAATGCGTTTTTTCATGAAAGGAAGCGCGGCATGATCCGGGCCGGAACGAAGATACAAAGGTGGAAAGACGGGTGGCGGCAGGCTGTGAGCAAGTGCTGCTTGTTTTTTTTAAGTTCCAGGAACAAACCCTGTTCTTCACAGGCAGCGCAGAATTGCTCACATGTCGCGCCGGTCATGTTTTTTTTTGCCGCTTTTTTCCGGAAAAACCTGCAGAAAAAGTAAAACGTGCAGCGTCACACATCACAGAAAACAAACGCTCGCCGGGCGGTCTTTCTGCGGAATAAAACCATCGCCGGACCCTTCTCAATACCTCCCGCCGCTTCGTATCTTCGCGCCCGTCCTCATGTACAAGAACAAGCTTACGCGTTTTGCGGAAATGAAGTCGATGGCGAACGTGGTCCAGTACACGTTCCGCGACCTGGAAAAAGGGATTCACCCGCTGCGCGGGAAATGGAAGCAGGATTTTTTCCGCAATGAAAAACCCATCGTGCTCGAGCTTGGCTGCGGGAAAGGCGAATACACCGTCGGCATGGCGACGCGCTTCCCGGGGAAAAATTTCATCGGCGTCGACATCAAGGGCGCGCGCATGCACCGGGGCGCCTCGCAGGCACAGGAAGCCGGCCTGCACAATGCCGCATTCCTGCGTACGCGCATCGATTTCATCAACGCGCTGTTCGCGGAAAATGAAGTGAGCGAGATCTGGATCACGTTCCCGGATCCGCAGAAAGAAAAACCGAAGAAGCGTCTCACCTCGCCGGGATTTCTTGTCCGCTACGCGAAGCTGCTCACGCCGGGCGGCATCATTCACCTGAAGAC
>DASTSF010000071.1:0-2699 GCA_035760825.1 Bacteroidia bacterium | reverse complement strand
GCAGGGACCGCACCACGATGCCCAGAAATCGATCAGGACCATTTTTCCCCGCAGTGAGGAAAGCGTGAGCGTGGAATCCTGCGGATTCTTCATGGAAATATCGGGGGCGATGTTCCCGACATTGATGCCGACGACATTACCCGTCTGCGCCGTGGCGGCAGCCGTTATCACGGCAAAAGCGAAGAGAAAAAGAATGCGTTTCATGCTGCTAAAGTTAGAAAGAATTCAGGCGGAAAAAAGGCGCCGGAAGCCGTTAACGTTTGTTGGTAAACGACTCCCGCCCGGTGTTCCGTCAGTTCTTTCTTGCAATTTCCGCACCAAGCTTGCGCAGGCGGTTGTCGATGTCCTGGTAACCGCGGTCGATCTGCTCGATGTTGTGAATGATGCTCTTTCCTTTGGCCGAAAGCGCAGCGATGAGCAGGGAAACACCGGCACGGATATCCGGGGAGGTCATTGTCACGCCGCGCAGGTGATGCTCGCGTCCCAGCCCGATGACGGTGGCGCGGTGCGGATCGCAGAGGATGATCTGCGCGCCCATGTCGATGAGTTTGTCGACGAAGAACAGGCGGCTTTCGAACATTTTCTGGTGGATGAGCACGCTTCCTTTCGCCTGCGTCGCGACGACGAGCACAATGCTGAGCAGGTCGGGCGTGAACCCGGGCCATGGCGCATCGGCGATCGTGAGAATGGAGCCGTCGATGAACGTGTCGATCTCGTAAATGTCCTGCCCGGGAATGAAAAGATCTTCGCCCCGGCGTTCCATCATGATGCCGAGACGGCTGAACGTATTGGGGATAACGCCGAGATTTTCGAAGGAAACATTTTTGATGAGGATCTCGGATTGCGTCATGGCGGCCAGACCGATGAAGCTGCCCACCTCGATCATGTCGGGAAGCATGCGGTGCTCGGTTCCGCCGAGGTAGCCGACGCCTTCGATGGTGAGGAGATTGGAGCCGACGCCGGATATTTTTGCGCCCATGCGGTTGAGCATTTTGCAGAGCTGCTGGAGGTAAGGTTCGCAGGCTGCGTTGTAGATCGTCGTGACGCCTTCGGCCATAGTGGCGGCCATGACGATGTTCGCCGTTCCCGTAACGGATGCTTCATCGAGCAGCATGTGCGCGCCCTTGAGCCGTTTCGCTTCAACGCGGTAAAATTCATTCGCGGAATCGTATGTGAATTTTGCGCCGAGGTTTTCAAAACCGATGAAATGCGTGTCGAGCCTGCGCCGCCCGATCTTGTCGCCGCCGGGTTTGGGAATGTAGCCTTTGCCGAAACGTGTGAGCAGCGGACCGACGATCATGATGGAGCCGCGGAGCGCGCCGCCCTTGTTGCGGAACTTGTCGGAGTTGATGTAGTCGATGTCGATGTCGTCGGCCTGGAACGTATACTGCTCGTGGCCGGTTTTTTCGACTTTCACGCCGAGGTCGCGGAGCAGGTCGATCAGCTTGTTCACATCGACGATGTCGGGAATATTGCTGATCGTCATTTTTTCCGGCGTGAGCAGCACGGCCGAAAGTATCTGCAGCGCTTCGTTCTTCGCGCCCTGGGGCACCAGCTCGCCTTTCAGCTTTTTTCCACCGGTGATTTCGAAATAGCTCATGAGATTCGCGTTTGACTTTAGGTGAATAAAGTTCAGTCCTAAAGCGAAGGCAAATCAGGAGGGAAGGGAAAATGTTTTAACCGGGAAATGTGAACTACGTATTCGTCGTTCCTGCTTTCAGGTTCCGGGTTCAAAGTGCAAAGCGAAAGACCGGAACACAAAACCTGTGACCGGGACGGGTCAGCGTTTTTTCTTCTTCATCATTTTTTTCTTCCCGGTATGATGCTGCATCTGGTTCTGCGGGATGGCATTTTTGGGAAGAATTTCGCTTGTGTGAAGGAAGCGGAACTGCTCGCTCACTTTCAGCTTGCCGCCGGAAAGGCTTTCAAGCTGCTCGACGATGAGCTGGTCGTTGACGGAATCGCGGTTCCAGTTGAGGTACTGGCGTTTCATCAGCTGCGCGAGCTGGTCGGTGAAGATCTCGCGGTTCTTCGGATCTTCTTCCGCCATCGCTTTTTTGATAAGGTCCTCGAGGATCTTGCCGTAATGCTTGAAGCGGATGTTGCTCTGCGGGTAAGGCACGATCTCGGGAGGTGAATCCAGCGCTGCTTTTTCCGGCTTTGCGAACGGAGAATCGACGTCGAGGTTGTAGCCGGACATGATGTGCAGGTGATCCCACAGCTTGTGCTCGTAATCGGCGTATTCGCGGAGGGTAGGATTAAGTATCGCCATCACGCGCACGATCGTTTTCGCGCAGCGCGTCCGTTCTTCTCTGTCTGTAAGCGTGAGGCAATACGCGATCATCCGGTGAACATTGCGTCCGTATTCGGCAATCGCCATGACGGGTTGCTGCGTATTGTATTCCATGCCGGTGGCATTCTCGGTTTCTGACTGGTCTGTCATTCTTAAGATGTTGTTAGGGAAATCTCTCCGGGGAGAGCCACAAAGATAGTAAAAGGGATCGGATTGGCGCCTTCATCCGGGTTTGCGGTTCCGGGTTTTCAGTTTCGGGTCCTCCGTGTTTCCTCTGTGAAACGGCCTCCGTGGTTCTCTGTGTTAAAAAGAACTTTTCAGTTTCGGGTTTGAATGGCGTCCGGGCCTGAACAGCGTTGACCGTTTCCTGTTTTCCTCCGTGCACTTTGTGACAAGCTTCGTGTAC
>DASTSF010000070.1:0-3776 GCA_035760825.1 Bacteroidia bacterium | reverse complement strand
AGGCCTGGAATTTCCTGTAGTGATCCTTCCGTTCGCCAGCTGGGATTTCAAGGTGCAGAAGAAAGAGATCTGGATCACGCCGGAAGACGAGCTGGTTCCGGAGCTGGAAACGGCGCTTGTCTCCACCGGGAAAAACCTTCTCAAAACAAAGATCGCCGGCCGGTACACGACGGAAGAAACGAGATCACACCTCGACATGCTGAACCTGCTCTACGTGGCAATGACGCGGCCGGAAAAAAGATTGTACGTTTTCACCGGGAAGGTGAAAGAGATCAAATCACCGCCGGTGAATGTTTCGCAGTGCTTCGCGTTCTACCTGCAGACGCTGAAGGCGGAAGGCGATTGTTTCGAATCGGGAACCAGGGAAAAACCTTCGCATGCGGGTCCTCCGGTTTCGCGCGTGATCAGCGCTCCCGCCGGCGACCCTGTAAGCTGGTACCACCGCGTGAAGATCCGTTCCCTCGCTTCCGATTTCGGCGACGGGGAAACAAGAACGAACGCTGCGAAAGGAAAAATGCTGCACCGTGTTCTTTCTTTGCTGAAAGATCGCACCGGGGCAGATGAAGCCATCCGGAAAGCGGCGGCGCTCGGCTGGATACCGGAAGATGATCGCGATTATTTTCTCCGCGAGGTGAACGGGATCCTTTCCATCCCGGAGCTGGAAGAATGCTTCGATACGACCGGAAACTTTATTGAACGGAAAATTCTTGTCCCCGGCTCCGGGAATTACCGCCCCGACCGCGTAACCATCAAAAAAGAAAAATGCATCGTGCTCGATTATAAAACAGGAAAAGCGTTGCCTGCACATCGCGCCCAGCTGGACGGGTACGGCGACCTGCTGAAAAAAATGGGATACCGGGAAATCGAAAAAAAATTAGTGTACACGGAAAACGGGGAAGTGATATCCTGGCAATAAAGCAGGCGTTTTGTATTTTCAGGAACCGGTTATTTTAAAACTTTTACTCATGGCCAGCTTCGACATCGTTTCAAAGATCGACACGCAGACGCTCGACAACGCGATCAATTCCGCGCGAAAGGAAATTTTCGGGCGCTTCGATTTCAAAGGCACGCAAAGCACGATCGATCTCGACAAGAAAAATCTTACACTGCAGATCGTAACGGAAGATGAAATGCGTCTCAATTCCATCATCGACATCATACGCCACCGGATGGTGAAACAACAGATCGATTCACGCTGCATCGACGAAGGAAAGGAACACTACGCTTCGGGAAACATGATCCGCAAAGACCTGAAAATAAAATCCGGCATCGACAAAGACACGGCGCGGAAGATCATCAAAGACATCAAGGATTCGAAGCTGAAAGTGCAGGCGCAACAGATGGACGACCAGGTGCGTGTGACAGGGAAAAAATACGATGACCTGCAGACCGTGATCTCGCTCGTGCGGAAAGGCAACTATGAATTACCGTTGCAATTCGTCAATATGAAAGGTTGAACCGCGTCAGTATTTTACCACGCGTACAACGGAATGGGCTCCGTTCTCCCCCCAAATGTTCAGCCAGTAGATCCCCGGTGCAAAACCGGAAATATCCAGTGAAACAGTTTCTGAATTATTTTTCTGCGAACTCACGATCCTTCCTTCCGCATCTGTAACGGTTACCTGTGTAATAACCGAGGATGAAGTCACCTGCACAAGACCGGAAGAAGGGTTCGGGTAAACGGAAACTGCCTCCGTTGCCCGGTCTCCCGCCGTTCCCGTAGAGAACAGCTGATCACTCATTTTGAACCTGCACAGGAATCCTTCCCCCTGCCCGTTATTCACCGACTGGAATGCGCCCGGCGTAACGGGAAGATCCGTGCTGTAGGTGTCGCCGGTACAGAAAACGTTGGTATCGGAAGTGACGGAAATCCCGTAAACCGCATCCACGCCGTTGCCCCCGACGTAAGTGCCGGCGACCATGTTCCCCGCGGTGTCGAGTTTCACCACGAAGCCGTCCCCGTTGCCCCCGTAATTCACCTGCATCGAATTTCCGCTCAGCGGAAAATCAGTGCTTTCGGTCTGACCGGCCACGTAAAGATATTCGCCCCGGCGCTGCATGCAGAGCCCGATATCGACGCCATTGCCGCCAATGAATGTCGACCAGCTGAGCTGTCCCTGCGGATCGAATTTCGCCACGTATGCATCATTCTGCGCACTTATCATCGACTGGAATGAATTTCCCTGGATGGGAAAATCAAAGCTGTAGGTAAAACCTGTGACATAAAAATTCCCGGCGCTGTCTGCAGCCAGCATGTTCGCATCTTCTCCCGCAGATCCGCCGATGCAGGTGGCATAATGCCGCGCTCCGTCCATTCCGAATTTCACGAGATAGACATCCGGCGTGGAAATAACTCCGCCCTGCCAGGCATTGGGTGTAAGCGGGAAATTGTTGCTGTACGTTCCTCCGCAGAAAATAATTTCATCCTGCGGCGAAACAATGATGTGATGAATATCCTCGCTGCTGGAACCGCCGTAATACGTCGCCCATTGGGGAACAAGCGAATCCGTCATCACGCAGATAAATGCATCCAGCAATCCTGCGCACGCCGGCTGGAATTGCCCGGATGTATAAGGAAAATTCGCGGAGCTCGTCGAACCGGCGATCACCAGCGTGTCTCCTCTTCCTTTCGCGATCGAGAAAACCTGGTCAGCTCCCGTTCCGCCGATGTACGTCGATTTCACTGCCTGGCCCGAATCGTCGAGTAACAGGATAAAACCATCGTACGACCCGGCATTCGAAAGCTGCGGTCCGCCGGAAACGGGAAGATCGGTGCTGTTTGTCATTCCGCAAATGGCGAAGCAGGAATCGAGCGTGACGAGCGCGTAGGCGCCGTCGAAACCCGTTCCACCGTAATACGTGGACCAGAGACAATTTCCGTCCGCATCGAAACGCAGAATGACCGCATCGTAGCTCCCGGCGGAAGTGTCCTGCATGGCGCCCGGCAGCGAAGGAAAATCCGTCCCCCCGGTGCGGCCACAGACAACCACGCCGTCATCGCGCGTAAGATCGATGCCGAACAGTTCATCGGAATCCGTTCCACCGATGTAGGTCATCCATGAAAGCGATTGCGAAAAAAACTGGAGCGGAGCTACCGCGCGTGCATTTGTCGTCAGCATCCATCCATGCGGAAGCCGGCGCTGCTGATTGACGGGAACAGGTGAACAGCCAGCAGCCATTTTTTCACGGATATCGCCCGCAGCTGAATGAAAATCATTGCACGATGAATCGGAAAGCAACACCGCTCCATCCACTTCAAAAGAAGAGGCGAATGAATAAAACCCGGGATGCGTGATCGTTTTTTCCAGCGAATCGCCGTCAATGCGGAACACAAGATCGGACGCGCCGCTGAAATTCCGGTAGCGCAGCTGTGTGAATGCCGTTTCTTTTTTGCTCCTTCCGGCTGAACAAGTATTCAGCTTCACCGGCGACACGCTCTCTCCTTCCGGAATTATTCTTTTTCCGTTCCTGAAAAAAACATCCGTACGATTCTCCGCTTTTCCCTTCGCATCTTTCTGCACAATGGAATATCCCCGGTCTGAAAAATAATAATCCAGTTGAGGAGAATGCAACACATAAAACAGGTTGACGGACGCATCAGCGCTGCCCGCATCGCTGCACGGGATGAAAAGCAACGGTGGTTTCATCCCGGAGCAATAAGCGGATACAGAAAACGAGGCGAATAAAAAAAAGAGAAGTCGTTTTGCCATTACTTATAAAGTTACACCGAAGTTCATAAAACACGATGTCGGGCTTGCCGACCCGACACCATATTC